>CALQBT020000261.1 GCA_943328885.2 Bordetella parapertussis
GATCTCCAGCAGCGCGCCGTACTGCACGCCGCTCGGGCAGGTGGTCTCGCAGTTGAGGCAAGTCAGGCAACGGTCCAGGTGCAGCTGGGTGGCGCGGGTCGGCGCAGCGCCTTCGAGCACCTGCTTCATCAGGTAGATGCGGCCGCGCGGGCCGTCCAACTCGTCGCCCAGCAGCTGGTAGGTCGGGCAGGTGGCGGTGCAAAAGCCGCAATGCACGCATTTGCGCAGGATGGCCTCGGCCGCCTCGCCGTCGGGCGTGCCAAGGTACTGGGGGGCGAGTGCGGTCTGCATTTTGGGTCTTGGGCTTCAAGGCTGAAAGAGGTGCTGCAGCGCGGGCAGCAGCGAGTCGAAGAGGGGCACGGCCAGTGGAATCAGCAGGGAGGCCAGCAAGGCTTGCACGCCCAGCGCCATGCCGGCATATGCGCCGGCATCGGGGTGGACCTGCATCGCGCGCGCCGCACCTATTCCATGTGAGGTGGTGCCCAGCGCAAAGCCGCGCACCTCGGGCTCGCGGATGCGCAGCGCATCGAACAGGTATTTGGCGCTCAGCGCGCCCACCAGGCCGGTGAGCAGCGCGAACATCGCCGCCAGTGCCGGAATGCCGCCGATCTGATCGGCGATGCCCATCGCCACCGGCGCGGTCACCGATTTGGGCACCAGCGTGCGCAGCAGCTCGGCCGGCAGCCCCAGCGCCCAGCCTATGGCCACCGCGCTGAGCGTGGCCACACTGCCGCCCACCAGCGCGGCGGCCAGCAGCGCCAGCCCGCGCTGGCGCAGCTGCGCCCGGCGCTGCCACCAGGGCCAGCCCAACGCCACCACCGCCGGCCCGAGCAGGAAGTGGATGAACTGCGCGCCCGAGAAGTAGGTGGGGTAGGGCGTGTTGGAGATGCTCAGCAACAGCGCCAGCAGCGCCACCGTCCAGGCCACCGGGTTGGCCCAGGGGGCATGTTGCATGCGCTGGTAGAAGGCCTGCGCCAGCACATAGGTCACCAGCGTGGCGGTCAGGCCGAACAAGGGCGTGGCCGACAGGTAGACCCAGAGCTGGACGAAGTCCAGCATCGGGCTGTGCAGGCTCGGGTTCAGGCCGGGATTCATGGCCGGGTCCGGGCCGGCGCCGACCGGCGCAGCAGCGCACGCAGCAGACCGGCGGTGACGGCCAGGCCTATCCAGGTCGACAGCGTGATCGCCACCAGCAGGCGCAGCCCGTACTGCGACAGCAGCCCCAGGTGGGTCATCACGCCCACGCCCACCGGCACGAACAGCAGCGACAAATGCGCCAGCAGCACCTCGGCCGCCGCGCCTATCGGTCCGCGCACGCGCGGCCATTGCAGCAGGGCGATCAGCAGCAGCATGCCCAGCACCGGCCCGGGCAGGCGCAGATGCGCCAGGCGGGCGATCGCCTCGCCCACCGATTGGCACAGCAGCAACCAAGCCAGGCCTTGCAGCGGCGCCATGCTCAGGCTAGCCGGTACCGCAGCACCCAGTAGTGGTCGAAATCAATCCACTGCGGGTCGCGCACGCGCGGGCCCAGCGCGGCGAAGGCCCGCGCCGGGGTGGGGAAATTCTTCAGCACCTCGTGCGTGCTGCCATCGTCCAGCGCGCGCTGCTGGTAGGTGTTGCCCGCCTCGTCGAGGCGGCTGATCGGCGTGCTGCTGCCGACCACATAGCGGTTGTCGAGCATCACGACGATCGCGCCGGGCGCCAGCCGCGCATGCAGCAAGTCCAGCCAGCCGCGCAGGCGGTCCAGCGGAACATGGCTCCACCAGCAGCCGGCGAAGGCGGCGTCGAAGGTCTCGCCGCCGAGTTCGGTCAGGCGGTATGCGTCGACGGTCTGGAACTGCACGACGCCCGCCGGCAGGGGCTTGGATTGCGCCGCCACCAGGGTCTCGGGGTTCAGGTCGGTGGCGCGCCAATGCGCGGCGCGGGCCGCGCCATGCGGTGTCCACCAGCCGGTGCCGCAGGCGATCTCCAGCACACGCCGGCCAGCAAAGGGTTCAGGCAGTCCGGCTTCGATCTCCCGCAGGTCGGCCTGACGCTCGGGCTTGAGGTAGACCTGCTCGTAGCTGGCCACGCGCCGGGCGTAATAGTCGGCCATGCTGTCCGGGGTGGCCGGGGTGCTGGAGGCTGGCATCACAGGTCGGCGTAGAGCCGCCCGGGATTGAAGACGCGGTCGGGGTCGAAAGCGGTCTTGAGTTCGCGGTGGATTCGCATCAGCGTTGCCGACAGGGCACCGAGCGCGCCGCCGGTCTTGGGCCCGAGATAGACCGTGGCATGGCCACCGGCGCGGCTGGCGGCCTCGCGCACCTTGGCCGCAGGCGCGTCGCTGACCAGCCAGCGCTGTGCGCCGCCCCATTCGATCAACTGCTCATCGGCCGGTGCCATCGGCGCTGCGGTCTGCGGCAACGACAGCCGCCACAGGGTCGCACCGCCCGCCACGGCTTGTTGGGCATCGATGAAGAACTCGTCGGTCTGGTCGCGCAAGCCAGCCCAGAAAGCTGCTGCCAGCGTCGCATCGACCTGCTCGCCGCCCAGCGAGTGGCCGAGTTGCTGCGTCGCCGACTGCACCGCCGCTGCGGCGCCCGACAGCCTGAGCACCAGCATGCCTCGCCACCAGGCGCTGGCGTTGACCGGCAGCGGCAGGCCGCCCCAGCGGTTGAGCTGTCGCAGCGCGCTGGCCTGGTCGATCTCGAAGCGCAGCGTGCTGGTGGCCACGGCCGTGGGCAGCACCTTGAGCGAGACCTCGCAGATCACGCCCAACACCCCCATCGAGCCCGCGAGCAAGCGCGAGACATCGTAGCCCGCGACGTTCTTCATCACCTGACCGCCAAAGCTGAGCAACTCGGCGCGGCCGGTGAGCAGACTCGCGCCGAGCACGTAGTCGCGCAGCCCGCCGACCGCCGCTCGCGCCGGTCCGGCCAGGCCTGCGGCGACCATGCCGCCGACCGTGCCGCCGCGAACGCCGGGACGGGCCGGGTTTTCGAAGCGCGGCGGCTCGAAAGCCAGGTGCTGGCCTTGTTCGGCCAGCGCGGCCTCGAGTTCGGCCAGCGGGGTGCCGGCCCGCACCGTGACCACCAGCTCGCTGGGCTCGTAGCTGCTGATGCCGGTCAGGGCGCCGACCTCGAGCGCCTGGCCGCGCGGCGCTTCACCGTAAAAAGCCTTGGTGTTGGCGCCGCGGATGTTGAGCACGGTCTTGTCGGCGCGGGCGGCGCGAACCCGGTCCGTCAGGGCAACGAGGGCGGGGTCCGTCATGGCTGGCAGGCCCTGGGCCGCGCTGCGCCGGCAGTGAACTTGCTCGTCATCAGAAGCGCTCCAGCTCGGGGAAGGGCAGCAAGCCTTTTTTCACATGCATGCGGCCGTACTCGGCGCAGCGGTGCAGCGTGGGGATCACCTTGCCGGGGTTGAGCAGTCCGGCGGGGTCGAAGGCGCGCTTGACTGCGAACATCTGCTCGCGTTCTTCGGCCGAGAACTGCACGCACATCGAGCTGAGCTTTTCGACCCCGACGCCGTGTTCGCCCGTCACGGTACCGCCGAGCGCCACGCTGGTCTCGAGGATGTCGGCGCCGAACAGCTCGGCGCGGTGCAGCTCGTCGGGCTGGTTGGCGTCGAACAGGATCAGCGGGTGCAGGTTGCCGTCGCCGGCGTGGAAGACATTGCAGCAGCGCAGCCGGTACTTCTGCTCCATCTGCGCGATCGCGATCAGGATGTCGGCCAGGCGCTTGCGCGGGATGGTCGAGTCCATGCACATGTAGTCGGGGCTGATGCGGCCCGATGCCGGGAAAGCGTTCTTGCGCCCGCTCCAGAACTTCAGCCGCTGGGCCTCGTTCTCGCTCACCGCCAGCCGGCTTGCGCCATGGGCTTGCAGCACCGCCAGCATGCGCTCGATCTCTTCGGCCACTTCCTCGGGTGTGCCGTCGCTCTCGCACAGCAGGATCGCTGCGGCGTCGAGGTCGTAGCCGGCGTGGACGAAGTCTTCGACCGCGGCGGTCATCGGTTTGTCCATCATCTCCAGCCCGGCCGGGATGATGCCGGCGGCAATCACCGCCGCCACCGCGTCGCCGGCGCGCCGGATGTCGTCGAAGCTGGCCATGATGCAGCGCGCGAGCTGCGGTTTGGGGCAGAGCTTGACGGTGACTTCGGTGGTGATCGCGAGCATGCCCTCGCTGCCGACCACCACCGCCAGCAGGTCCAGCCCGGGGGCGTCGAGCGCGTCGCCGCCAAACTCGACCGCCTCGCCTTCGACCGTGAAGCCGCGCACCTTGAGCAGGTTGTGCAGCGTCAGTCCGTATTTCAGGCAGTGCACGCCGCCCGAGTTCTCGGCGACGTTGCCGCCGATGGTGCAGGCGATCTGGCTGCTCGGGTCGGGTGCGTAGTACAGACCATGCGGCGCTGCCGCCTCGCTGATCGCCAGATTGCGCACGCCGCATTGCACCACCGCCGTGCGGGCCAATGGGTCGATCTTGACGATGCGGTTGAACTTGGCCAACGACAGCGTCACGCCCAGCGCGTGCGGCATCGCCCCGCCTGAGAGGCCGGTGCCTGCGCCGCGCGCGACCA
>CALQBT020000262.1 GCA_943328885.2 Bordetella parapertussis
CACCGGCGAGCCCAGCCCGCCGGCACCGACGACCAGTGCATGGCTTTGCAGCAAACGGGTCTGGCCCTCGACGCCAATCTCGTCGAGCAGGATGTGGCGCGAGTAGCGCAGCAACTGGTCATCGTTCATGGCAGCGAGCATAAACCCGTGCGCGATCAAAAAAGCCCGCGCGATGCGCGGGCCTCTGGGTTTGAATCAGGTTCGGACCCGACTCACTGCTTGTCGGCGTCGACCGCAGCCTTGCGCTCGCTCAAGGTCTTACTCACCGCGACCGGCTTGCCCTTGAGTTGGTTCAGCGCTTGCTGCAGAGGGAAGTCCTCCGCACCACCGAACTCAGGCAGTGGTTTGGGCGGCTCCTTGGTTTTGGCGGAGAGTTCCTCGAGCTTCTTGCGCGCTTCTTCGCGCGCCTTCTCACGCGCCTCGTCCTTCTTTTCTTCACCGTTGTTCAGATGCTTCTCAAGGTCGGCCTCGCGCATCCTCAGCGCGGCAAACACATTGCCCGCAGCCGTCTCGTCGAGCCAGACATCGGGCACGATGCCCTTGGCCTGGATCGATCGACCGCTGGGCGTGAAGTAACGCGCGGTGGTGATCTTCAGTCCGGTGTCGGCCGGCAAAGGCCGCACCGTCTGCACCGAACCCTTGCCGAAGGTCTGCGCGCCCATGATGACGGCCCGCTTGTGGTCCTGCAGCGCGCCAGCGACGATCTCGCTGGAAGAGGCCGATCCTTCGTTGACCAGCACCACCAACGGCAAGGACTTCAGCGCTGCCGGCAGCTTGCGCAACGGGTCGACGCTGCCACGGCGGGTGTAGTACTCGGGCGAAGCCTTGAAGGTCGCACGCGACTCCGGAATCTGGCCGTTGGTCGTGGCCACCGTCGCCTCCGGTGGCAGGAAAGCCGCTGAGAGCGCGATGGCACCGTCGAGCAATCCACCGGGGTCGTTTCGCAAGTCCAGCACCAAACCCTTGAGCTGCGGATCGGCCTTGTACAACTCGTCGACCTTGCGGGCGAAATCCTCGATCGTGCGGTCCTGGAACTGGCTGACGCGGATCCACGCATAGCCGGGCTCAACCAGCTTGGCACGCACGCTCTGCATCCGGATTTCTTCGCGGATGATGGTCACGGGGAAGCTGCGGCTCTCGTCCTTGCGGAAGATCATCAGCAACACCTTGGTGTTGGGCTCGCCGCGCATGCGCTTGACCGCGGCTTCAAGCCCCAAACCCTTGACCGGCGTGTCATCGATCTTGGTGATCAAGTCGCCAGGCTTGAGCCCAGCGCGGAAAGCTGGTGAGCCCTCGATCGGCGAAACCACCTTGACCAGCCCGTCCTCCATGCCGACCTCGATGCCCAGGCCGATGAACTTGCCGGACGTGCCTTCGCGAAATTCCTTCCAGCTCTTCTTGTCGAAGTAGACCGAGTGCGGGTCAAGCCCTGCGACCATGCCGCCGATCGCATCCGAGATCAGTTTTTTCTCGTCGACCGTCTCGACGTAGTCGCTCTTGACCATGCCGAACACCGCCGCGAGTTGCTGCAGTTCTTCGATCGGCAGCGGCGCGAGCGCGCCACGCGCATAGGCCTGCAGCTGCATCGTGGTCAGTGCCCCTGCCACGGCACCCAGGGCCAGCAGCCCCACCACCTTGAATTTGCCCGTCATCTTGCCCTGCCTTGAGCCTGGTGGCCCGCAAACGAATCGATCGAAGCTCCAGTATAAGACCGGCACTGCTCAAGCCCTGGGTCGACTTGGCCTCGAATTAGCCCGCGATCCGGGGGCAGTTTCAAAGCTGAAAACGCTTCAGGCCTGCAGCCGATCGGCCAACTCGGTGAGCGTCGCCACCACGTGTTGCGGCGTGCCGCGCGGCATTGCCGCCGTGGCAAGCGTGGGTCGGCGCACCCAGGCTGCCTGCAGCCCGGCGTCGAGCGCGCCGTCGACGTCGAGCGCTGCGTCGTCGCCAATGTGCAAGGTGCGCGCCGGGTCGGCACCGGCGCGGCGGCAGGCTTCGGCAAAGACCGCAGGCGCCGGTTTGCCCAGCCCGAGATCGCGGGCACTGACCGCGGCATGGAACCAGCGACCCAGCCCTGGCACCCGGTGCACATCGGCATTGCCGTTGGACAGCGCCACCACCGGCCAGCGCGCGGCCAGGCGCTCCAGCGCAGGCAGCACGTCGTCGAACAACTCAACACGCTGGCGCTCGGCGAAAAACACCTCGAAGGCCGGTTCGGCCAGCGCCGGATCATCGCCCGCAGCCAACAGCGCACGGCGTATACCTTCGCGACGCAAGGCGCTCAGGTCGTGCAGCCAGTCGGGCCGGTCACGCAACACAGCGTCACGGATCGCGCGCATTGCCGCCGGGTCGTGCGCCGCCGCGGTGGCGGGTGCTTGCTGTATCAACCAGTCGCGCAACAAAATCTCGGCGCGGCGGATGCAGGGCCACACCGGCCACAAGGTGTCGTCGAGGTCCAGGGTCAGGGCTTGCAGCGTCATCGGACCCAGATGCTAAGCGCAGTCCAGGCGCTAAGCTCCGCACATGGACATCCAACGCCCAGAGCTCAGCGCCCGCAACTTCCCCAGCGCCGAGCAAGAAGCCCATGCGATCAAGCCGCCATCGCGTTACGCCGGCCCGGAAAGCGCCTTCAGTCTGGCGTTCACCGACACCGAATTCCTGCTGCGCGACGAGTTGCGACCGGTGCGCATGCAACTCGAACTGCTCAAGCCCGAGATCGTCCAGGCCGAACAGGGGATCGAGTCGACGATCGTGATCTTCGGCAGTGCCCGAATCCCCAGCCCGGAGGACGCCGCGATGAACCTGGTCAGCGCACAGGCAGCCAAGCAGCCGCAAGCCCTGCTGCGGGCTGAAACCGCGCTGGTAATGAGCCGCTATTACGCCGAGGCCAGGCGCTTCGGCGCGCTGGTGACCGAGCGCTCGCGCAAGCTGAAGACACCGATCTATGTCGTCACGGGGGGCGGGCCCGGCATCATGGAAGCCGGCAACCGCGGCGCGTTCGACGCCGGTGGCAAAAGCATCGGTCTGAACATCGTGCTGCCGCGCGAACAAGAGCCCAACCCCTACATCACGCCCGAGCTGTGCTTCCAGTTCCACTATTTCGGGCTGCGCAAGATGCATTTCGTGATGCGCAGCATCGCGCTGGTGTGCTTCCCGGGCGGCTTCGGCACGCTCGACGAGTTGTTCGAGACCATGACCTTGATCCAGACCGGCAAGAGCCGGCGCCGGCCCATCCTGCTGTTCGGCCGCGCGTTCTGGGACAAGCTGATCAATTTCCAGCACCTGGTCGACACCGGCATGGTCAGCACCGAAGACCTGGACTTGTTCCACTACGTGGAGACCGCTGAGCAGGCCTGGGACAAGCTGGCCGAGTACTACGGTTTTTCCACCGCAGCGGCGGACACCGCCTGACCCCAGCATGACACCCGGCATCAGCCTGATCGGCGCCCCCACCGACATCGGCGCCGGCAGCCGCGGCGCCAGCATGGGCCCGGAAGCACTGCGGGTGGCCGGGCTGCAGCAAGTGCTCGAAGCCCTGGGCCTGAGGGTGCAAGACCGCGGCAACCTGGTCGGCCCGTCCAACCCCTGGCTGCCGGCGGTCGATGGCTACCGCCATTTGCCTGAGGTGGTGGCCTGGAACCTGGCGGTGCACGAGGCCGTGCTGGCCGAGTTGCGCAGCGGCCAGATGCCGATCTTGCTGGGCGGTGACCATAGCCTGGGACTGGGGTCGGTCAGCGCGGTGGCGCGCCACTGTCGCGAGGCCGGCAAGAAGCTGCGGGTGTTGTGGCTGGACGCCCATGCCGACTTCAACACCCGCGCGCTGACCCCCAGCGGAAACCTCCACGGCATGCCGGTGGCCTGCTTGTGCGGGCTGGGGCCGCAGGCCTTGATCGAGATCGGCGGCCAGGTGCCCGCGGTCGAGCCGAAATGGCTGCGCCAGATCGGCATCCGTTCGGTCGATGCGGGCGAGAAGCAGCTGGTCCACCAGAGCGGGCTGGAGGTGTTCGACATGCGCTACATCGACGAGATGGGCATGCGGCACACCATGGCGCTGGCATTGGCCACACTGGATGCCAACACCCACCTTCATGTCAGCTTCGATGTCGATTTTCTTGACCCGGCGATCGCTCCGGGTGTGGCGACCACGGTGCCTGGCGGGCCGACCTACCGCGAGGCCCAGCTGTGCATGGAGATGATCGCCGACACCGGCCGGCTCGCCTCGCTCGACCTGATGGAGCTCAACCCCGCACTCGACCTGCGCAACCAGACGGCCGAGTTGGCGGTAGACCTGCTGGCCAGCCTGTTTGGCAAGAGCACGCTGATGCGGAGTTGAACAAACAGGGCTCGCCTCTACTGACAACGTGGCACTGGCGTTGAGAGCCGTCAATCCAGCCTCAACGCTACCGGGAAAATGTGACTTACCCCCTAGTTCAGAGAGTGTTGAAGAGGCCGGAATCGACCAGGAACACCTCGTTACATGCTACCTTCGATGGCAGCCATCTAACGGCATAGGGGAGGAGTCAGTTGAAGCGCATTTGTCTAAAAACCG
>CALQBT020000263.1 GCA_943328885.2 Bordetella parapertussis
CGAAGCGCTGGCGAAAAAGACCTCGGTGATCATGATCACCGAACCGGTGTTGGCCGGCAGCTTGGCCGCCCCGTGCTGCAGCGCCAGGTTGGCGGCCAGAAACCACAGCGCCAGCGCCAGCGCACCCAGCGCCAGCACCCCCGACACGGCCGGCAAGGGCGGGACAGGTCCGGACTGGCTCAGCGTGGCGGCCAGTGCCAGCGAGACCGCCGACCCACCGGCGAACATCGCCAGCGCGCAGGCGCTGCTGCTGCAGTGCGACTGGCGCCGCAGCAACACGTTGTTGAGCGCAAAACCAACGCCACCCAACAGGCCCAGCGCATCGCTCAGGCTGGTGATCAGCGGCCAGGCGCTGCCGTCCACCGGCCACAGCACCACCAGCGCACCGGCCAGCGCCAGCGCCACCCGCAATCCACCGCGCGCGCTGATGCGCTCGCCCAGCAGCCAGCGCGCCAGCAGCACGGTCCACAGCGGCATCAGGTAGAACAGCAGGATCACGCGCACCACGTCACCCAGGCTGACCGCCCAGTTGAAGCAGGCGTTGGTCACGCCGGCCGCCAGCATCAGGCTCCACAGCGCGGGGGTGCGCAGCAATTCACCGAGCGCGGCCGGCCGCAGCACCAGCAGCAAGACCACCGCCATCGCATAGCTCAGAGCCGTGAGCCACAGCGGATGCAGGCCCAAGGCGGCGAGCTGGCGAAACGGCCACCAGCTCACGCCAAAGGCGAAAGCGTTGAACACCAGCGCCAGCACACCCCAGCTGCGGCCGCTGAAGGCCGCAGCTGGGGCCGCGCCCACACTCAATGCCGGTCCGAACGGGCGATCGCCAGCAGGCGTTCGACCTCGTCGCGGTGCACCACCGTGTTGCGCAGATGCCAGCGCCGAATCAGCTCCATCACACCGGCCACCACGATGCCGAACACCGCGATCGCCGTGAAGGCCGACAGGTTGAGCTTGGTCATGCCGGTGTAGAAGGCGCCGAGGCCCAGGATGCAGGCCTGCTCGTTGAAGTTCTGCACCGCGATCGATCGACCGGCACCCATCAGGTTGTGGCCACGGTGCTGCAGCAGCGCGTTCATGGGCACCACCAGGTAGCCGCCGGCCAGACCAAGCAGCATCAGGAAAGGCACGGCGACCCAGACATCGCGGATCAGGTTCAGCCCGATCACCAGCACGCCCATCAGGATGCCGAGCGGGATCACGCCAGTGGCTTTGTCCAGCCGCATCCGCATCGAGGCCCAGACAGCGCCCACAGCCACGCCGACCGAGACCACACCGGCCAAGCTAGAGGCTTGCGTGGTGGTGTAGCCCAGCGCCGCGGCAGCCCATGGGAAGACGATGATGCGCAGGTTGCCGCCCACGCCCCAGAACATCGTCGTGGTCGCCAGCGAAATCTGGCCCAGCTTGTCTGACCACAGCCTGGCGTTACAGCGCGCGAAGTCGCGCACCAACAGCGAAGGCTGCAGCGCCAGCGGCTGCAGCGCAGACTCGGTGCGGGGAATGTAGAGGTTGAATACCGCGGCGATGATGTAGACCAGCACCATCGCGGCGATCGCGGCCTCGGGCGGCGTGTCGACACCGGTGTCGAACAGCGGCAGATCGAAGCCCAGCAGCACGGACGCGAGCCTGGGGCCCACCAGCTGGCCGCCGAGCAAGATGCCCAGGATGATCGAGCCTATCGTCAGTCCCTCGACCCAACCGTTGGCCTTGACCAGCTGAGACGGCGGCAGCAGCTCGGTCAAGATGCCGTACTTGGCCGGCGAATAGGCCGCAGCACCCAGCCCGACGACCGCGTAGGCCAGCAGCGGATGACCGCCGAACAGCATCAACAAGCAACCCATCACCTTGACGGTGTTGGAATAGAACATCACTCGGCCCTTGGGTACAGCGTCGGCGAACGCGCCCACAAAGGGTGCCAGCAGCACATAGAACAACGCGAACATCGGTGTCAGCGCCGGGATCTGCCAGGCCGGCGCGTTGTCGGACCTGAGCAACTCGATCGCAGCCACCAGCAAGGCGTTGTCGGCCAACGAGCTGAAGAACTGCGCCGCCATGATGGTGTAGAAGCCTTTTTTCATAGGCTTTGCTCAGGGCCTCGGTCTTGCAGGGATCAAAGTGCTCTCCAACGGGTACAAGAAGTGAGGCCGACGCGCGCACCGTCCACCTGTGCTTGCAGGGCTTGATGCCCGGACGCGGCGCGGTTATAGCACGCACCCCTGGCGCGTCGCCCAGCCGGCCCGGCCCAAGCCACAAGCGCTGGCAGAATCCAAAGCCCAGCCCAGCATCCTGCCAACGCGACACACCTGCGACCCGATGCCCCGTCCGATCGAAGCCCTGATCCATGCCGACGCGCTGGCCCACAACCTGGCCAGGGTCCGCAGCCAGGCGCCCGATGCAAAGGTCTGGGCCGTGATCAAGGCCAACGCCTACGGCCACGGCGTAGAGCGGGCGTTCGGGCCGCTGCGCTCGGCCGACGGCTTTGCGGTGCTCGACTTGGCCGAAGCGCAGCGGCTGCGCGCGCTCGACTGGCGCGGGCCGATCCTGCTGCTAGAAGGCGTGTTCGAACCGCGTGACCTTGAGCTGTGTTCGCGCTTGAACCTGTGGCATGTGCTGCACTGCGAGCAGCAAATCGACTGGCTGGCGGCGCACAAGACACACCAGCCGCACCGGGTGTTCCTGAAGATGAACAGCGGCATGAACCGGCTCGGCTTGCCGCCGACGAGTTTTCGCAGCGCCTGGGCCAGGCTCAACGCGATGCCCCAGGTCGACGAGGTCTCGCTGATGACGCATTTCGCCGACGCCGACGCGCCCGCTGGCATCGCCCAGCAGCTCGCGGTCTTCGACCAAGCAAGCCTTGACCTGCCCGGCGAACGGTGCTTGAGCAACAGCGCGGCGCTGCTGCGCCATCCCGACCAGGCCTCGGACTGGGTGCGCGCAGGCATCGCGCTGTACGGCAGCGCGCCAGATTTTCCGCGCAACGACATCGCACATTGGGGTCTGCAGCCGGCGATGACGCTGCGCTCGCGGCTGATCGGCGTGCAGCCACTGCTGCCTGGCCACAGCGTGGGCTACGGCAGCAGCTTCAGGGCCGAACAGGCGATGCGCATCGGCATCGTCGCCTGTGGCTATGCAGACGGCTACCCTCGCCACTGCGGCAGCGGCACGCCGGTGCTGGTCGAAGGCCGGCGCTGTGCCACCGTGGGCCGGGTGTCGATGGACATGCTTGCGGTCGACCTGTCAGCGGTGCCTGGTGCCGGCTTGGGCAGCGAGGTCACGCTGTGGGGGCGCGGGCCGCAGGGCGAAGTGCTGCCGATCGACGAGGTGGCGCAGGCTGCCGGCACGATAGGCTACGAGCTGATGTGCGCGCTGGCTTCGCGGGTGCCCGTGCGCGAGGCCTGACCCGGCCCGCTACAGTGCGCGCGTGAGCGCCGCGTCCAAGAACCCCAAAACCCAGTACACCTGCAACGCCTGCGGTGGCGTCAGCCCCAAGTGGCTGGGCAAATGCCCCGCTTGCAACGAGTGGAACACGCTGGAAGAAACCATCGCCGAGGCCAGCGGCGGGGCGCGGCACCGCTACCAGTCGCTGACCAAGACGCAGCCCGTGTCGACACTCGCCGAGGTCGAAGCCGCCGAGGTCGAACGCACCCCCACTGGCCAGCCCGAGCTCGACCGGGTGCTGGGTGGCGGCATCGTCGAGGGCGGCGTGATCTTGATCGGCGGCGACCCGGGCATCGGCAAGAGCACGCTGCTGCTGCAGGCGGCCGAGACGCTGTCGGGCCAGCCTGCGCCGGGCCGCTCCAAAACGGGCGGCTCCCCCTCGGGGGGCGGGCCGGGCGGCCCTGGGGGCCCTCTCCTCAAGGTGCTCTACGTCACGGGCGAGGAGTCGGTGGCCCAGGTCGCGCTGCGCGCGCGCAGGCTCGGCCTGTCTGGCGCCCACCTGCGGGTGATGGCCGAGATCCAATTGGAGAAGATCCAGTCCGCGCTCGCCACCGAACAACCGGCCTTCTGCGTCATCGACTCGATCCAGACCGTGTACTCGGACCAGCTCACGAGCGCGCCGGGTTCGGTGGCCCAGGTGCGCGAATGCGCGGCGCAGTTGACCCGCACGGCCAAGGCCAGCGGCTGCGCGATCGTGCTGGTCGGCCATGTCACCAAGGAGGGCGCGCTGGCCGGACCGCGCGTGCTCGAGCACATCGTCGACACCGTGCTGTATTTCGAGGGCGACACGCATTCGAGCTTTCGACTGGTGCGGGCGATCAAGAACCGCTTCGGCGCCGTCAACGAGATCGGCGTGTTCGCGATGACCGAGAAGGGTTTGAAAGGCGTCAGCAACCCGAGCGCGATCTTCCTGTCGACCCACGGCGCGCCGGTGCCCGGGTCTTGCGTGCTCGTCACGCTCGAAGGCACGCGCCCGCTGCTGGTCGAGATCCAGGCGCTGGTCGACGCCGGCGGACCCAGCCCGCGCCGCTTGTCGGTGGGTTTGGACCGGGACCGGCTGGCGATGCTGCTGGCCGTGCTGCACCGCCATGCCG
>CALQBT020000264.1 GCA_943328885.2 Bordetella parapertussis
GACAAAGGTGTCGCGCAGCGGCTGCAGGCCGAGCAGCTCGATCACCTGCTCGGCCGCCAGCCGCGCGGCCAACTCGGCTTCACGGGTGGCTTGGGTAAAAAACAGATTGCTCCAGAAACCGGCGCCGCGGTGGATGTGGTGGCCGATCAGCAGGTTTTGCAACACGGTGGCGTTCTCGAACAGCTCGATGTTCTGGAAAGTGCGTGCGATGCCCAGCGCGGCGATGTCGTGCGGCGGCTTGTCCGACAGCAGCTGGCCCTCGAAATGCAGCGTGCCGTTGGTCGGCGTGTAGATGCGCGAGATCAGGTTGAACACCGTCGTCTTGCCAGCGCCGTTGGGCCCGATCAGCGTGAAGACTTCGCCTTGCCTGACGTCGAAGCTGACCTGGTTGACCGCCAGCACGCCACCAAAGCGCACGCTCAGGTCGCGTGCCGATAGCAAGGTCTTGCTGCCAGGATTCGATGCACTGCTCATTTCAAGCGCTCCGACTTGGCATAGCTTTTCTGGCGCTTGAACAAGCCACGCCGGTAGAACGGGAACAGCTGCAGCCAGGTGCGCACCTTGAGCCAGCGTCCGTACAACCCCATCGGCTCGAACAACACGAAAGCCATCAACACGACGCCATAGACCACCGCCTGCAGGCCGGCGGCCTGGCCGATGGCCGGCGGCAGCCAGTCCTTGCCCAGCGAGATCAGCTGCGGCATCGTGATCAGAAAGATCGCACCCAAAAATGCACCGTGGATCGACCCCAGCCCGCCGACCACGACCAGCAGCAGCAAGTCCACCGACTGGGCGATGCCGAACTGGTCGGGCGAGATGAACCGCAGCTTGTGGGCGTAGAGAGCGCCGGCCAACCCGACGATCGCCGCCGACAACGCAAAGGCCAGCGTCTTGTAGCCCGCCAGATGGATGCCCATGCTCTGCGCCGAGACCTCGGAGTCGCGGATCGCGATGAACGCCCGGCCGGTGGCTGATCGCAACAGGTTGAGCACCGCCACGGTCACGATCGCGCAAGTGCCCAGCGCGATGTAGTAGAAGGCCTCCGAGGATCCCAACTCGGCGCCGAAGAATTCGGGCGAACCGACCGAGATGCCCGCATTGCCCTTGGTCACGCTCTCCCAGCGCGCCAGCACCTCCTCGACAATGAAGCCGAAGGACAGCGTGGCGATCGCCAGGTAGATGCCCTTGACCCGCAGCGCCGGCAGGCCGACGACCACACCCACCGCCGCCGACAGCCCGCCCGCCACCGCGAAGCTCAACGGAAACGGCCAGCCCTTGGCCGCGAGAACCGTCTCGACATAAGCGCCGACACCGAGAAAAGCTGCATGGCCGATCGAGGCCAGGCCGGTGAAGCCCGACAGCACCATCAGGCCCAGCCCGGCCACGGCGTAGATCAGCACGAAGCTGATCTGCGACAGCCAGTATTCGCCCGCCCAGAGCGGTGCGGCCAGCAGCGCCAGCACCAGCAAGCCATACCAGAAGGCCTGGCCGCCGTGTTTGACGAGCGCGATGTCCTGCGCGTAACTGGTCTTGAAGATGAAGCGCATTGGTGCGGGAACCCTTCAGACTTTCTTGCGCAGGTTGCCGCCGAACAAGCCGTTCGGTTTGACCACCAGCATCACCAGTACCACCACATAGGCGGCGATGTCCTTGAAGCCCTCGGGCAGGTAAAAGCCTGCGAAAGCCTCGACCAGACCGATCACCAAGCCACCGACGATCGCCCCCGGCAGGCTGCCGAAACCGCCAACCACCGCGGCCGGGAAGGCCTTCAGCCCGATGAAACCCATGTTGGCATGGACGAAAGTGATCGGCGCGAGCAGCAGCCCGGCCAGCGCCGCCACCGCCGCCGACAAGCCCCAGACCAGGCCGTTGATACGCCGCACCGGGATGCCCATGTAGTAGGCAGCGAGCTGGTTTTGCGACGCCGCCTGCATCGCGATGCCGAGCTTGCTGTAGCGAAACATCAGGTAGAGCGCGCCGCACAGCAAGGCCGTGATGATGATGATGGCCACCTGCTCGACGCTGATCACGGCACCGGCCAGATTGATCACCTCGCCCTTGTAGGGCACAGCCAGCGAGTTGGTCTCGGTGCCGATCTCCGGGATCATCGAGATCAGCCCGCGGGCGGTGTAGCCCACGCCAATCGTCAGCATCACGATCGTGAACTGCGGCTGACCCATGATGGGCCTGATCACCAGCCGCTCGAGCGCCATGCCGAGCATGAACATCGCGACCACCGCGGCCGGCGCAGCGAACCAGAACGACCAGCCTTGCGCCTTCATCAGCACCAAGCCGCCAAAGGCGCCCAGCATCATCAATTCGCCTTGGGCGAAGTTGACGGTCTCGGTGGCCTTGTAGATCAGCACGAAACCCAGCGCGATCAGCGCATAGATGCAGCCCAGCGAGATGCCAGAGATCAGCAGTTGCACAAAGGCCAAGCGGATCTCCTGCGGTGGCCAGGGGCCTGGTGGGTGGGAATCGACAGCGTGCAGACCCTGCTCGGCGTCGCTCTCGTGATGCTCGATGTTGCCACGCGGCGGCAGGGTTTCAGGGCGGGGAAAGCACTGAGTGACAAAGTCCCGCTGCCGCGCACTCGCAGCGCTTGGGCCAAGCCCGCTGGCCCTGCTGACAGGCGTTCACGGGAGCGCCTGCGCGGCCGCCGCTGGCGGGTCCACGCGCTCGGTCCAGTGCCAGTAGCGGCGGCGCAGATCGCGGGTGCACGAGCCTGCCCCATCGCGCCACAGCCAGGCGCCGCAGCGGTCGCTTCGCACCACCTCAATGCCTCGCGCCGTGTAGCGGGCGATCACATCGGGCGCCGGGTGGCCGTAGCGGTTGCGGTAACCGGCTTGCACCACCGCAGTGTCTGGATGCACGGCATCGATGAAAGCGCTGCTCGACGAGGTGCGGCTGCCGTGGTGCGGCACCAGCAGCAGCGAGCTCGCCAGTGCAGCACCCTGGCGCTGCAGCAGCGCGGCCTCTTGTGGCGACTCGATGTCGCCGGTCAGCAGCGCGCTGCGGCCCAGGGCGTCAGTCACCCGCAGCACGCAGCTCAGCGCATTGGCCTTGGACGTCCTCACAGGGTCGGCCGCCGTGGGGTGGAGCCACGCGAAACCCACGCCGTCCCAGAACCACTGCTCGCCGGCTTCGCAGCGGTGCTGCGCGATGCCCTTTTGGGCGGCCTGCTCCAGCAGCGCATGGCCGGGCTCGAGCGAGCTGTGCAGCGCTGTGACTGGGACGCCGGCCAGCAAGCTGGCAGCGCCGCCGACATGGTCGATATCCCGGTGGCTGAGCACCAACACATCGATGCGCCGCTCGCCACGGGCGTGCAGCAGCGGCAGCAGCACGCGCTGGCCGGCATCGACATCGACGGTGTAGCGCGGCCCGGTGTCGTAGACCAGCAGGTGGTCGCGGGTTCGCACCAGCACTGCGTTGCCCTGGCCGATGTCGGCCGCGAGCAGCTCGAACTGCCCCGGCGCTGGCCGCACGACCGGGGGCCACAACAGCGGCAAAGCCAGCGGCAGGGCCAGCCAGCGCAGGGCCCAGGGCGCTTGCAACACCGCCAGCACCGCAGCCGCCAGGCCGCAGACCAGCGCCCAGGTGGGCGCCACGGGCGCGCTGTAGACCGCCCAGGACACGCTGGCCAAGCAGCCCAGACCCCAGACCATCGATTGCACCAGCGCGGCGGCCAACCACCAAGCGCCAGGCAGCAACACGCCCAACAAGGCCAGCGGCGTGATCAGCAGCGTGACGAGCGGAATCGCCACCAGGTTGGCGGCAAAGCCGACCACGCTGACTTGCTGGAAGAACACCAAGGACAGCGGCGCCAGCCCCAGCGTGGCCACCACCTGGCCGTGCAGGTGCTCGCGCACAGGCTGAACGACCCGGCTGCGTACACGACCCAGCCAGCTCCCCGACAGCGGCGGCTGACGCTCCCGCCCGCTGGCAGGCTCGGACAGCAGCAGCAAGCCCACCGCGGCAAACGACAACCAGAAACCCGCTTGCAGCAGCGCCCAGGGGTCGAGCAGCGTGACCGCCACCGCCGCTGCCAGCAGCACCAGCGTCCAGGGCCAGCGCCGCCCTTGGCTGCGCAACAGCGCGCTGACCGCGAGCATGATCAGCGTGCGTTGGGCCGGAACACCCCAGCCCGCCAGCATCGCGTAAGCGCTGGCCAGCGCCAGCCCGACCCAGCGCCCGGCAGTGGGCGCCGGCAGCCACAGCATCAAGCGCGGGCTTCGCCGCCACAGCCAACCGGCCAACGCGGCCGCGGCCCAGGCGAACATCGTGATGTGCACGCCGCTGATCGACACCAGGTGCGCGATACCGGTGCGCCTGAACAGATCCCAGTCATCGCGCTCGATCGCCGCCTGGTCTCCCACCGCCAATGCGGCGAGCACGCCGGCGCTGCGGGGGTCAGCGACCTGGCGCCAGATCGCGGCGCGAACCGCCTCGCGCAGGCGCTCGACCGGGTGGGCCGCCGCCTCATCCAGCAAGGCTGCGCCAGCCCGGCTGCCGCGCGGCACC
>CALQBT020000265.1 GCA_943328885.2 Bordetella parapertussis
CGAGCCGCTGGTCGATCGGCTCAAGCTGACGCCGGCGGCGATCGCCACGGTCGCCGAGGGCTGCGAGCAGCTCGCCGCGATGCCCGATCCGGTGGGCGAGATCAGCGGCGTCAAGCGCCAGCCTTCGGGCATCGCGGTGGGTCAGATGCGGGTGCCGCTGGGCGTGTTCGGCATGATCTACGAGAGCCGGCCCAACGTGACGATCGAGGCCGCGTCGCTGGCCATCAAGAGCGGCAATGCGGCGATCCTGCGTGGCGGCTCTGAAGCCTTGCACAGCAACCTGGCCTTGTGGATGCTGGTGCAGGCGTCGCTGGTCGAGGCCGGCTTGCCGGCCGACGCGGTGCAACTGGTTCGCACCACCGACCGCGCTGCGGTGGGCCAGTTGATCACGATGCCGCAGTATGTCGATGTGATCATTCCGCGCGGCGGCAAAGGGCTGATCGAACGTGTCAGCGCCGAGGCCCGGGTGCCTGTGATCAAGCACCTGGACGGCAACTGCCATGTCTACGTCGACGCCGAAGTCGACCTGGCGCTGGCGCTGGTCGTCACCGACAACGCCAAGACCCAGAAGTACAGCCCTTGCAACGCGGCCGAGTCGCTGCTGGTGCATGCGGCCCAGGCGGCGGCGTTTCTGCCGCGCATCGGCGCCGTCTTTGCCGCCAAGCAGGTGCAAATGCGCTGCTGCCCGGCGAGCAAGGCCTTGCTCGGTGCGGTCGTGGGTGCGAATTTGGCCGACGTGACCGAGGCCGACTGGTCCGAGGAGTACCTGGCGCCCGTCATCAGCATCAAGCTCGTCGCCAGCCTGGATGAAGCTGTCGCCCACATCAACCGTTATGGATCTCACCACACCGATGCAATCCTGACGACGAACCATCCGAACGCGATGCGCTTTCTGCGCGAGGTCGATTCGGCCAGCGTGATGGTCAACGCCAGCACGCGCTTTGCCGATGGCTTCGAGTACGGCCTGGGCGCGGAGATCGGCATCTCGACCGACAAGTTCCACGCCCGCGGGCCGGTAGGGCTTGAGGGCCTGACCTCGCTGAAATGGGTGGTGCTGGGCCAGGGCGAGGTGAGGACTTGACCCACCCCGGTAGCGGGCAGCGGCCCGGCCAAGCCGGATCCACCGCGTCCGCTTGGCTCGACACGTGCGTGCGGCGCGGCCGTCGCCTGATGGAGAAGGGCGTTGCCTGACACCGATACCCGCACCGCCCTGGTGCTGTTCTCGGGCGGCCAGGATTCCACCGCCTGCCTGGCCTGGGCGCTCGAGCGCTATGCGCTCGTCGAGACCCTGGGTTTCGACTACGGTCAGCGACACCGCATCGAACTCGAGTGCCGCTTGACCGTTCGCAGCGAACTGCTCAAGGCCTTCCCCCGGTGGGCGCCCAGGCTGGGCGAGGACCACTTGCTCGACCTGCGGCTGTTGGGTCAGATCTCCGACACCGCGCTGACCCGCGAGCGCGCGATCGAGTTGCAGGCCGGTGGCCTGCCCAACACCTTCGTGCCGGGCCGCAACCTGTTGTTCTTGACCTATGCCGCTGCGCTGGCCTATCGGCGCGGCGCCAGCGTGCTGGTCGGTGGCATGTGCGAGACCGATTACTCGGGCTACCCTGATTGCCGCGACAACACACTCAAGGCGATGCAGGTCGCGCTGTCGCTGGGGCTGGACTCGCCGATGGTGGTGGAGACGCCGCTGATGTGGTTGAGCAAGGCCCAGACCTGGGCCTTGAGCCACCGCCTGGGCGGCGATGAGCTGACCGATCTGATCGTCGAGCACACCCACACCTGTTATCTCGGCCAGCGCGGCGAGCGCCACGCCTGGGGTCATGGCTGCGGGCAATGCCCGGCCTGCGGCTTGCGGGCGGCGGGTTTCGCGGCCTGGCGCCTATGAACCAGAGCACGCTGACCTGGCTGGGCCTGCTTGCGGTGCTGGGGCTGTGGATCTTGGGCGCGCACAACCGCACCACCGCGCTGCGCGCGGCCATCCTGACTGCCTGGGCGCAGGTCGAGTTGGCACTCGCCTTGCGTGCCCAGGCTTTGGCCGATTTGCTGGCAACGGTGGCCTTGCCACTGACCAGCGAAGCTGCGGCGGTTGACGCTGTGGCGAGCGCGCAGGCCCAGGTGCTGGCCGCGATCGATGCCATGCGCCGCCGCCCGGTGGCTCACGACACGGTGGCCGACCTGAGCAAGGCCGATGCGGTGCTGGCGGCCGTGCTGGTGCGCTTGGTCGCGCTGGTCGAGCAGCAACCTGCACTGCTGGCCAACCCGGACGTTCAGGCACCGCTCAAGACCTTGCGTGAGCTGCCGCCCAGGCTGGTTTTCGCGCGCCAGATGTTCAACGAAGCGGGCAGCGCCTACAACGACGGCACCCAGCAGTTCCCGACCCGATTGCTGCGGTCGGTGCTGGGCTTTGTACAGGCGGGCCGGCTCTGAGCGGACTCAGGCGCGCTCGGCCATGACCGACGCAGTGGCCACCAGTTCGTCGAACAGCGCCAGCGAGACCTTGCCCGAGACCGAGTACGGGTCGAGTTCGGCGGTCGCCGAGTACTTCAGCAGCAGTGCCGGGTTCAGCCGCGACATGTTGACCTGGCCCATCGCCCAACCGGCAAAGCGCCGCTCGCCGATCTCCTCGTAGCTCAGCAGCAACACATCGTTGTGGCGCGGGTCGGCGGCGATCTGGTTGTACAGCCGGTTGACCGCGTTGCGCCCGCCCTCGAGCGCCTGGATGAAGATGCCGTTCGAGTAGCACAGCAGTCCGGTGATGCCCAGCGCCGGGTTGTTGCCTTTGCTCTGACGCAGGATCGCCAGCAACCCGTCGTGATCCACCGCTGCGGCGGCCCGGCTTGCGTAAATCAGTCTGACCAGCATGTTCAGGTCTCCGCTTCGGGGGGTCAAGAGGCGTTCTTCTTCGACAGCAGTGTCAGGAATTCGCGCCGCAGGTTCGGGTCTTTGAGGAAAGCCCCACGCATCATGCTGTTGGTCATCGTGGTGTCGTTGTCCTTGACGCCACGCCAGTGCATGCAGAAGTGGTCGGCCTCCATCACGATGGCCAGGCCGTCGGGCTTGACCCGGTCCTGCAGCGCATCGGCCAGCATCACCACCGCCTCTTCCTGGATTTGCGGTCGGCTCATCACCCAGTCGCAGACCCTGGCGTACTTGCTCAGGCCGATCAAGTTGGAGTGCTCGTTGGGCAGGATGCCGATCCAGACCCGACCCAGGATCGGGCACAGGTGGTGCGAGCAGGCGCTGCGCACGGTGATCGGGCCGACGATCATCAACTCGTTCAGGCGCGAGATGTTGGGGAATTCGGTCACCGCCG
This sequence comes from Bordetella parapertussis, assembly GCA_943328885.2. GTDB lineage: Bacteria > Pseudomonadota > Gammaproteobacteria > Burkholderiales > Burkholderiaceae_C > Pseudaquabacterium > Pseudaquabacterium parapertussis_A. Next base: position 3,317 of record CALQBT020000265.1, read on the forward strand.
GCATCGCCACATAGCGGCCTCGGAACACCTCCTCGATGAACATCTTGGCCACTCGCTTGGCGGTCTCATGGGTGTTGTGGTCGCTGGCGGTGTCGATCACCAGCGATTGCAGCACCCGTTGCATGTTGGCCTGCACCTCGGCCTTGAGCTCGGCCAACTCGCCGTCGCGGATGTGTTCGGCGATGTTGTCGTTGGCGTGGTATCGGCATCTGGCGTTGACCAGGCGGTAACGGATGCGTTCGCTGGCGGGCAGGTCCGCGAGTTCGGCCTCGCTGCGAAAGTGTTCAAGGTTGTCCGACATGGCAGCTCATCAGGTGGCCGGGGAGTGAATAGCGGATTGTGCCGTCAGCAAGAGCTGCTGCGCGGGGTAGGGGATAGACTGGGTTAATGTCTGCCACCGCTGTTTCAGCCCCATTGCACCGCCTGCTCGGCCAGACCGCCGACACGGTGACCGCGGTACGGGCCGGACGCTCGCTGACCGACTTGCTGGCCAGAGTTCCCGCCGAGCTGCGCGGCGGCACCCAGGCGCTGAGCTTTCAGGTCCTGCGCACGCTGGGCGGTGCCGAGGCTGTGCTCGCGCTGATGGCGCCCAAGCCGCCACCGCCGCCCGTGGCCGCGCTGCTGGTCACCGCGCTGGCACTGCTGTGGCCAGGCGATGCGCCCCCGCCTTATGCCGAGCACACCTTGGTCGACCAGGCGGTCACAGCGGCCCGGGCGCGAACGCCGACGGCGGCTAATTTCGTCAACGCCGTGCTGCGCCGCTTTCTGCGCGAGCGCGCCGCGCTGGTGGCGCAGGCCCAGCGCTCGCCGGCGGCGCTGTACCACCATCCGCAATGGTGGATAGACCGTCTGCGGCAGGACTGGCCGACCCAGTGGCAAGCTCTGCTGGCAGCGGCCAACCGCCATCCGCCGATGGCGCTGCGGGTCAACGCTCGCCGCTGCAGCGCTGCCGCTTATGAACAGCGCTTGGTTGCGCTCGGCCGCACCGCCAGGCGGGTCACAGACGCTTTGATCTGCGACCAGGGCTTGGTGCTGGACCAGCCTTGCGCGGTGCAGGAGTTGCCCGGATTTGCCGAAGGCGAGGTCTCGGTGCAGGATTTGTCGGCCCAGCAGGCCGTCGCGCTGCTGCTGGGCGGGTCTGGTCTCGCGCGGGTCTTGCCACCGGGCGCCAGGGTGCTCGACGCCTGCGCGGCGCCCGGTGGCA
>CALQBT020000266.1 GCA_943328885.2 Bordetella parapertussis
GCGCTGGGCGCTGGGCGCTGGGCGCTGGAAGATCAGAGTCCAAGCTTCGGTCACTCCGTTTGTGGTTTATTGGTTATTTTAAATATTTTTACAAATTCTCACCTGCTTTCAACAAAAATATTTTTAAGTCTTCATTAGCATCAATAAATAGATCAAACCAGTTATTTATAAAATAAAAATTGTCTTCATCAATTTAACAATTTCAATGGCAGGCAATTTTGACCAGGTTACAGCCTCGCAGTCACTTCGCCTGTGGGCCCGCGCCGCAACGATAGACTGGCGACGTGGCGGGCGCGGCATCGGCGGCGGCGCGGCCGCAAGCCTTAGGTGGCAGCAACGCAGTAAACTGATCCAATAAATTGATCCATACCAAACTCTCAAGTTCTGATCCGTTCCGATCGGCAGCAAGATGTTGGCAAGGGCCATGGCGCAGGCCAGGCCTGTGGATCATCATGGAGGCTGACGATGGCACTTTCCGAAGACGACCTCAAGCAGATCTGGGACTTCAACCGGGCCGCCGAGGCCTGCGAGGCGGCAGCCGGACATTTCAGGCGTGCCACCGAACGGGTCAAGCAAGGCGACACCCGGGGCGCTTTCAGCGAGGGCCGGTCGGCACGCAAGCTGCTCGAACCGCTGCAGCCTGCGGCCCACCGGCCCGCTGTTCGTGCTGAGCCCAGTCTTGCCGAACGGGCGCTCGAGCAAACGAAATCGATCGCCGACTACCTGAAATTCGTGGTGCCGCTGCTCGCGGTGCTGGGCTTGCTGCTCTATCTGGTGCTGTCGGGGTCGACCGGCGACATGGCCAAGGGCTACTCCAGCATGTCACCCGAAGAAGCCGCCCGCATCAACGCTTATCCGACCAAGAAGTAGCGGGGCCAGCGCCACCAGCCGCAGACAGCCGAAGACAGCGCCAGGCGCGAGTTTAGCGCGGGGCCGAGGCTGACGCGGCCGGTGCCAGGATGCCTGGCAAGCCCGAAAGATCGCTAGAGACCGTGACCTTGGTCACGAAGTGACGCGTGTCACCGAAGCACGAGGTTGGCAGACCCACCCGCTCCTCGTAATGCAGGCTGACCCGGCGGCCCATCAGTTTGACGATCTCCGCCGCGACCTCGTCATTGGCGGCGGTAAAGGCGAACTTCTCAACCTGGGCTGCACCAGGCATAGACACCAGCGCGAGTTCGCCCTCCCAGGTCTTGCAGACCCAACCCTTGTCGGAGAGCTTCTGGATCCAGCCCGCGCGCTCGCCCGACGAGTAGCTCCAGTGCAGCACCAGCCAAAAATACGCTGCCACCAGCAGGACCAGCAGCAGCAGTGCCAAAAATAGTCGTTTGAAGGTCATGATCGATTGGCGGGTTGGCACGGGAACTTCATGCTGGCACACATTGTGCGGCTGGCAAGAGCCGGCATGGTCAGCTTCGGGCCTGCGCCTGCATCGCCTGCGCCAACGCCAAATCGGTGTCGACGCCAGCCGACTGCAAGACTGCCACCACCCCGTCCTGGTCGGCCGCGCTGCGGTTCTGGCTGAGCTTGTACTTGCCGACCAGAGAGTCGAGCGGGATCTCGATGCAGACGATCGCGCGCAGCATGCCCGCGACGTAGTCATCGGGCGCGTCGGTCACGGCCCAAGGTCGTGGCTGGCGTGCTTCGTGACGCGCCGTCAGCCGGCTGACCAAGGCGTGAGCCGCTGTCGGGTCGAGCAACTGCAGCTTGCCTCGCGCCTGCACCATCGCGTAGTTCCAGGTCGGCACGACCTTGCCGTGCTCGGCCTTGCTGGGGTAACCGTTGGGCGAGACGTAGCCGTTGGCGCCCTGGAACACCACCAGCGCGGCCGGACGCTCAGGCCCGATCGCGAGTTGCCAGACCGGATTGGCGCGCGCCACATGACCGACCAGCGTGCCAAATTCGCCCCGTTCGGCGTCGAGCATGAACGGGATCGCGTTGGCCACCGGCGCGCCTTGTTCGTCCTGAGTGATCAGCAGGCCCAGCGGATGCTGTCGCAGCAGTTCGTGCAGCACGGCGGGGCGGGTTTCTTCAAAATGGGCAGGCAGGTACATCGCGGGCTCCGATGGCTTGAGGCAGGCTTGAATGGTAGGGCAGCGCTCAGATGGGATCGATCACCGGCTCACAACGCAGTTCAGTCCTGACCGACTCGGCGATGAAACAGGCCTCGTGTGCATCGTCGTGCAGGCGACGGATCTGCACCGCATCCGGCTGGCGGCCGCCGCCAAAACGCACCCGTGGCCGCAGCGTGACCAAGGTCATCGCCAGCCGGCCTTGTTCGTTGATGGCCAGCAAGCCGCTCGCATCGTCCTGGTACTCATCAACGACCCAGCCGGCGCGGCAGGCGATGTCCAGGAACCACAGCATGTGGCAGCTCGCGAGCGATGCGACGAAAGCTTCCTCGGGGTCGACCGCCGAAGCATCCGACATCGGCAGTGCCACCACCTGCGGTGACGACGATGCCGCCACCACCGCGCCACCGTCGAAGCGCCACTCGTGAACCCGCCGGTAACGGCGGTCGGTGAAGGGCTGACCGTCGCGTTGCCAGACGATCACCGCCTTGTACTGGGACATGCTCAGCCTCAATCTTGGTACCGGGCTCGCCAGCCTAACCGGGTTTGCGCCGGTTTGGCGCCGAAGTTCGAACGCTGCGTCGGCCTGGGTAGGGCGCAGAATTGCTGTTCCACTTCGACCCTAACGGATCAACATGCCCGCTGCCACTCGCTGTGCCCCTCATCGATCGGTCTGGCTGCTGGCACTGGCGCTGGCGCTGCCGGCTGCTGCAGCAGGGCCCGAAGCCCCGGCCTCAGCACCCGCCTCGAAATCAGCCGCCCATGCGGTCAAGGCCGCCACGCCGCGCCAGCAACTCAAGAGCGAAGCCGCCGGCCTGGCGCTGGCCACCACAACCGTCGAGGCCATCAGCGAGGTGCAGATGGAGATGGCAGGCCGGGTGCTGACCGGATTGGCCGACTGCGAGTTCAAGCAGCGCATCAACGTGACGCCGATCGCAGGCCAGCCCGGCCACTTCAAGGTCGACCACAAGGGCAAGCAATACCGAATGGTGCCGCAGGAAACCGGCACCGGCGCGGTGCGGCTGGAGGACAGGGTCGCCGGCGTGATGTGGCTGCAGATCCCGGTGAAGTCGATGCTGATGAACGTGAAGATCGGCCAGCGCATGGTCGACGGCTGCCAGCACGCGGCGCAGCGCGCGGCGTCGACCGCCGTGGCGGCGGCGGGATCAGGCCTGGGCATCGTCGCAACCGGCGCCGCCAGATCGGCTTCCGCCACCCAGTGAAGACTGGCCCGTCCGGACCTTGGCTGAGCTGCCTTTAACGCAAAGCCGGGCCAATGGCAAGGCCGGCGTGCCCAAGGCCAGGAATATTTGGGTTATTCACGATCCGGACCACGCCGGTCGGGCGCAAGCCATATGCTGCGGCGCAACATGAGCAGCGGATGGTCCGCTGCCATGTGCTCAACCCCTGACTCTTTCCGACAACATGATCAATGTGATGCTTGCTTTAGTGCCGCTGTTCTTCGCGACCGGCTCCCTGACCTGGCTGATGACCAGCGGCGCGCAAGCCCAGGCCCGCTCCGACGCCTGGGCGGCCCAGTGGATGATCGACAACGCCTGAGCGCGCTGCCGACGCCAACGAACCAGCCCGCCTTGAGCGGGCTTTTTCACGCCCAGCCGTGCCGGGTCACAATCGACCCCGATCACGTCAATCCGCAGAGGCGGCGGCTCGACGGGTCTTCTAGAAGACATAAAATATCGGGCTAACCCGTAGCTGCGGGGCTAGACCCGGACCGCCGGCCCCCGACCATGCCACCCCGACTTACCGCCCACGCCCCACAGGAGTCCTCGAGATGCTGCAAGCCTACCGTCAACATGTGGCCGAACGCGCCGCGCTGGGCATTCCGCCGCTGCCGCTGTCAGCCCAGCAGACCGCCGAACTGATCGAACTGATCAAAGCCCCCCAGGCCTCGGCCACCCCGGGCGAAGACGCCTTCCTGCTCGACCTGATCACCCACCGCGTGCCGCCAGGCGTGGACGATGCAGCCAAGGTCAAGGCCAGTTTTCTGGCCGCGGTCGCGCACGGCGACCTTGGCGTCACGTTGATCTCAAGGGCCAAGGCCACCGAGTTGCTCGGCACGATGGTGGGCGGCTACAACGTCAAGCCGCTGATCGAGCTGCTCGACGACCAGGAGGTCGCCGGCGTGGCCGCCGCGGCGCTGAAAAAGACGCTGCTGATGTTTGACTTCTTCCATGACGTCGCCGAGAAAGCCAAGGCTGGCAACCGCTTTGCCAAAGAGGTGGTCCAGAGTTGGTCCGATGCCGAGTGGTTCACCAGCCGGCCCGAGGTCGCCCGCAAGATCACCGTCAGCGTGTTCAAGGTGGTCGGCGAGACCAACACCGACGACTTGTCGCCCGCGCCCGACGCCTGGAGTCGGCCCGACATCCCGCTGCACTACCTGGCGATGCTCAAGAACGCCCGCCCCGGCATCACGCCCGAAGAAGAC
>CALQBT020000267.1 GCA_943328885.2 Bordetella parapertussis
CGCCTTTTGACGGATCTGCCCAGGCGGCACCTTCTCGAAACGCAGCTTCGCGCCCGTTAAGGCCTCGAACTGCGGCGCCAGGCTGACCAGGTTGTCGAAATAGCCGGCCGGGATCACCGCCACGGTGATGGCCTCGCCTTCGGCCTGACGCCAGTTGATCTTGGCGGCGCGATAAGGGCCCAGCTCATCGGCCTGCGCCCAGGCCGGCGCTGCCAGCCAGGGCGCGGTCGCGGCAGCACCCAGTGCCAAGCCGCGTTGCAGCGCGCCACGGCGCGTCGGATCTTGTGCTTCAGTCATCGGTCCACCTCGCTTGATGTATTCGTTTTCATCGCCCATGCTATCAGCCTGGAGTGCCATCGGATCACCGTGAAAACCAGGTATCTACCCTGGATTGACGAATGGCTGTCAATGCTCGGATGTAATCGATTTCGTCGCTATCATCCGGATATGGAGGACAAACCCCAGGCGGCCAAGGCGGGTCGCGCCAACGCAAGCGATGTCGCCCGGCTGGCCGGGGTGTCGAGCGCCACCGTCTCGCGTGCGCTGAACCAGCCCGAGCAGGTCGACCCCGAGACCCGAGCCCGCGTGCAACAGGCCGTGACCAAGCTGCGTTACCTGCCGCACGGCGCGGCGCGCAGCCTGCGCAGCCAGCGCACACGCATGATCGGTGCGGTCGTTCCTTCGTTCGATTACGCGCTGTACGCCCGCACCACCAGCGCGCTGCAGCGTCGGCTCGACGCCAGCGGCTACTCGCTCGTGCTGGCCGAACACCACTACGACCTCGCTACCGAGCTGCGCATCACCGGGCAGCTGGCACAGCACGGCGTCGATGCGTTCATGTTCGTGGGCCTGGACCACGACCCGGCCTTGTACGCGATGCTCGAGGACTATGGCCGCCCCTACGTGCTGACCTGGGGCGTTGACCTGGCGCACCAACACCCCAGCATAGGCTTCGAAAACCGACGCGCCACCTGCGAGCTGACGCGCCACCTGCTCGCCCTCGGCCACCGCCGCATCGGTCTGCTGAGCGCGGCGGTCGAAGGCAACGACCGGGCACGCGAGCGCGGCGCCGGCGTGCGCGATGCCCTGGCCGAGGTCGGGCTCGAGCTGCCAGCAGAGCGGGTGGCCTACAGCACCATCGCGCTCGACTCGGCCCGCCTGGCGATGGCGCGACTGCTCGCGCTGCCCGCCGAACGCCGCCCGAGCGCCGTCGTTGCCACCAACGACGTCCTCGCCGTGGGCGCGATGATGGCCTGCCGCGAGGCCGGCATCGCGCTGCCCAGTCAGATGTCGATCACCGGCGTCGACAACACCGACCTCGGCGCCACCCAGACCCCGGGGCTGAGCAGCGTGAGCACGCCCGTCGTCGAGATAGGCGCGGCCGCCGCCGAGCAGCTGATCGCCCGACTCGAAGGGCGCGCCTACCTGCCGCAGCAATGCCTGCCGTTCAGCATGGTGCTGCGCGGCAGCACGGCCGCCCCAGGCTGACAGGCACTTGCCTGACCCGTCAAATTTGAAACGCCGCCCGCGCACAACACCGGATCGTCTGGTGTACAAAGCGGTCAACGCGGTAACAAGGGTTCCCGCGACATCGGGAGAGCGCCTCATGAAATCATTTTTTACCACCGCCCTGGCGATGGTCTGCACCGCCGTGCTGGCCCAGTCGCCAGCGCCGCCGCCCACCCAGCGGCTGCGCGGCAGCTTGGAATCCCTGGAAGGCAACACGCTGGTCATGAAGGAGCGCAGCGGCGAGGTGTTGCGGCTGGTGCTGGCCGATAAGCTCAGCATCAGCGAAGTGCTGCCCATCGCGCTGTCGGCGATCCAGCCCGGCAGCTTCGTCGGCTCGGCTGCGCTACCGGGCGCAGACGGCACATTGCGTGCACTCGAGGTCCTGGTGTTCCCAGAGGCCGCGCGCGGTTCAGGCGAGGGCCACTACCCTTGGGACCTTCAACCTGGCAGCACAATGACCAACGCCACCGTGGCCGATGTGGTCGCCCAAGCGCAAGGCCGGTTGCTGACGCTGCGCTACAAGGACGGCGAAAAAACCCTGATCGTGCCGGATGACGTGCCCATCGTCACCTTCAAACCGGCCGACCGCAGCCTGCTGGTGGTCGGCACCAAGATGCTGGTGACCGCGCAGCTGCGCGACGGCCAGCCCACGGCCTTGCGGGTGCTGGCAGGTCGCAATGGCTTTGCGCCGCCGATGTGACGCTGCGGCGAGGTGGATCGCATCAAAAGCGATAGGGAATGCGGGTTCGCGGCAACAGCCGTTGGCCGGAAAATTGCGCCAAATGGTGGCCTGGTTACATCGCAGCAACTGCGGTTCAGCCGAACTTCCCCGGAACGTCGTTGCGGCATGGGCTCGCAAGTTGCAGGGAATTTTGTAGAGACCGACAGCCAAGGACCAGCATCCCCGAAGGGTTCGATCTGTTCGGCAGAGACGAGTTGTTGCAATGGTCGAGGGCGATCAAGCCCGCGAACAGTCGGCGCGACACCGAAAGCCCTTCATCCTGACGCGACGACGAGCGTCAAACCCGAGACCGACAGTTCTTCAGCCAGTCGCTCTCCTGTCCGTCACGCCCGCACGATCGGCGATGGCATTCACCAACTCTAGGTACGACCGCTCACAGTCGGACACGACTTGCGCCGTCACCGAAAAGTCCGAGCGTACACACGGATCGCGGTACTGCTCGATCACATGCATCGCATCGAACGCACACTGGATGTCCGCGGGCAGTGCGCCATCGATCTCCGGCAGGCCGACGTGAATCAGGTCGCAGCGCAGTCCGATTACATGACGTGAAAACAGCGGCCCGTCATTCGTCGCATACACGTCAGGGATCTGGGTCGCGAACAGATCGTTCTCCTCGGTGACCTTTGCCAAGTGCAATGCCGCATTGATCAGTGCGGTCCCCCCGGACAGCGTGGCCCAATACCAGAGTTCGAACTCGTCCTGCGGTTCGAAGCGCGAACGTATCGAATCGAAGCGGTGCCACTTCCGGACATGACTGTCTACTTTCATGGGTCGCTCCTTGCGTGGGCCATTGTAAGAAGCACAGGCGCGCGCATTGCCTAAGAATATCTATGCGCGCCGCAATACAAGTTGCACCCTCGCCTCATCGGAGGTCGCTAAGATCAATCTAGTTGCGCACGGCGAACTCGCGGCGGCGTGCTTTCGCGGGGTAAGCAGGCGCCACTCGTTTCAGGAGGTTTCATGGACGTGATTCCGACCGTACGACCACTCGGCGGCCCACTCGGCGCCGAAGTGGACGACTTCAATTGGCGGAGCACGGCCAACAATGCGCAGATGCGCGTCTTGCGCGACGCGTGGGCTCGCCACCTCGTGCTGCTGTTTCGCGGTCAACCGACCGAAGACGACACGCTGATCTCGTTCAGCCGACAGTTCGGTGAACTCGATCCATGTCCACCGAACGACCTCGGCCGCACGCACATTCCATCGCATCCGGAGATCGTCGTGATCTCTAACGTCGTACGCAAAGGCATCAAGATCGGCAGCCTGGGCAGCAGCGAGTCGACCTGGCACACGGACATGTCTTACACAAAAGTCCCACCGAGGGCCAGCCTGCTGCATGCACTCGAAATACCCTCAATAGGCGGCGACACGCAGTTCTGCAATATGTACATGGCGCTAGAACAAATGCCGGACGATCTTCGAGCACGGATCCAGGGTGCCCACCTCGTCCACGACGAGAGCAACGACAGCGTCGGCAATCTTCGCAAGGGCTGGCAGGTGGTCACCGACCCGAGCAAGGCGCCCGGCGCCCGCCACCCGATGGTCCGGATGCACCCGGTCACCGGGCGCGCGGCGCTGTTCCTCGGCCGCCGTCGAAATGCACATGTCGTGGGTTATCCAGTTGCCGAGAGCGAGGCGCTTCTCGACAAGTTATGGTCACATGCGACGCGACCTGAATACGCCTGGACTCACCGCTGGCAGGTCGGTGACCTGTTGCTTTGGGACAACCGATGCACGATGCATCGCCGCGACGAATTCGACAGTAGATCGACACGAATCATGCATCGAACACAGGTATCCGGAGAGCCAGTCGTCGCGCCCAAGGGCTGGTCGGCCTCTGTTGCCGCCCTATGAGAGCCGCCTTTCGCACCATGCTGGCGGGGCCCCGTCCCGTCGTTGCACCGAACGTGTTCAACGCGCTGTCCGCACGGCTCGCAGCGGCGGCCGGCTTCGAGGCCCTATACCTCGGTGGCGGCCCTCTCGGCTATCTCAAATGCATCACCGAGGCGAACCTATCGCTGCCGGAGATGGTCGACGTCGGATTAGAGATTCGCTCGGCGTGTCAATTGCCGCTGGTCCTGGACGGCACCTGCGGCTGGGGCGATCCGATGCATCTGCATCGGACGATCGCGCTGAGCGAGGCGGCAGGCTTCGCTGCCATCGAAATTGAGGATCAGCCGATGCCGAAGCGCGCGCACCACCACATCGGGATCGAGCATTTGATTCCGATGGACCTGATGGTCGCGAAGATTATCGA
>CALQBT020000268.1 GCA_943328885.2 Bordetella parapertussis
ATGCCGCCATGACCGTCACCGAAGCTCTGAACAGCCGCATGTCCGTGCGCGATTTTTTGCCCACACCAGTGTCCTCAGAAGTGATTCGCCGCGTGCTGACCACCGCCTCGCGCTCGCCCTCGGGGGGCAACCTGCAGCCCTGGCACATCGACGTGGTGGCGGGTGCCAAGCTTGATGCGCTCAAGGCCATCGCGCAGCGCCGTCTTGCCGAGGTGGCAGCGGGCGACCGCAGCGAAACGCCCGAGTACGACATCTACCCGAAAGAGCTGGTCGCGCCCTACCGCGATTACCGCTTCAAGGTGGGCGAGGACATGTACGCCCGCCTGGGCATCCCGCGCGAGGACAAGGCTGCCCGGCTGCGCTGGTTTTCCCGCAACTACCAGTTCTTTGGTGCGCCGATGGCCTTGTTCTGCAGCGTAGATCGCCGCATGGGCCGGCCGCAATGGAGTGACCTGGGCATGTTCCTGCAATCTTTGATGCTGTTGCTGCGCGAGGAAGGCCTGGACAGCTGCGCCCAGGAGTGCTGGGCTGTCTACCCGAAAACCATCGGCGAGTTCATCAGCATCCCACCTGAGCGCATGCTGTTCACCGGCATGGCCATCGGCCATCGGAACCCGGATCACGCGCTCAATGCGCTGCGCGTGGACCGGGCGCCGGTCGACAGCTTCGTCCAGTTCCACGGCATCTAAGGCTGCGCGAGGCTGGGGCGCAAACCTCAGGCCGCCTGGCGCCGTTGCACCGCTTCGCGGACCAGGGCCAAGCGGTCGTTGCCGAAATACATGTCGTCACCGCCGACGAAGATCGTCGGTGATCCAAAGCCACCGCGCGCGATCACCTCGTCGGTGTTGGCCTTGAGTTGTGCCTTGACCTCGGGGGTGGCGATGGCTGCGAGCATCACCACAGGGTCGACACCGACCGAGGCCGCAATCTCGGCCAGCACCGCGTCCTGAGCAATGTCACGGTCTTCGCTCCAATAGGCCTCGAACACCGCTTGGGCAAACCGCTCCATCCACTCGCCCGCCGGGGCTTGCGGCTTGAGCCAACAGCAAGCGCGCATCGCCTTGACGCTGTTGACTGGAAACACGCTGGGCGGGAACACGATCTTCACGCCCTCGTGGCGCGCCCAGTCCGACAAGTCCTTGCGCAGGTAAGCCTGTTTGGCCGGAACGCCTTTGTCCCGGAACTCGTAGACGCTGGGATTGACCGCATTGAAGATGCCGCCGACCAGCACGGGCTTCCAGTCCACCGTCTCGCCCAGGTCAGCGGCCATCGACCGCAGCTTGCGAAATGCCAGCCAGGTCCAGGGGCTGGAACAGTCAAAAAAGCACTCAATCATTGGGTCACTCCTTGCCTGGGTTGCTGCCGGCGCTGCCAAACAGATGCTTGCGGGTCTGCGCGTCCATCCCGGCCTGTCGCAATGGCTTGCCAACAGCCAAGCCGCGCTGCACGGCTTCACGCGCCCTGACCGTGGCGTACCAGCGTTTGATCTGCGGCCAGTCATCAAGCGTCAAGCCCTGAGCCTTGTGCGTCATGATCCAGGGGAAGATCGCGATGTCGGCGATGCCGTAGTCGGCGCCGGCGACAAATGCGCCGGTCTTGCCGAGTTGACCGTCAAGCACACCGTAGAGCCGCCGCGTCTCGCGCTCGTAGCGGTCGATCGCATAAGGGATCTTGTCAGCGGCGTAGAGCTTGAAGTGGCCATGTTGTCCCAGCATCGGCCCCAGCCCTCCCATCTGCCACATCAGCCAGGACTGCGCCTGGTGCCGGGCACGCCATTCGGCAGGCAGCAGTCCGCCGGTCTTGTCGGCCATGTACAGCAGCATTGCGCCGGTCTCGAAACTGCTGAACGATGCGCCACCGCCGGGCGGATCATGGTCGATCAGCGCCGGGATCCGGTTGTTCGGGCTGATGGCCAGGAAGTCGGCCGAGAACTGCTCGCCGCGGCCGATGTCCACCGGTATGACCCGGTACGCCAGTCCCAGCTCTTCGAGCGCGATGCTGATTTTCCAGCCGTTGGGCGTGGGCCAATAATAGAGATCGATCATGAGGTCGCTCAAGGCAATTGGTTCAGGGCCAGCCACTGAAGCGCGTCTGGCGCACCGGTGACACCAAGTCCCAAAGACTAGCGCGAAACTGAGCCCGAGGAGATGCTGATGAACCCGAACCCGACCCAGCCCGCTGCGGCAACGCTCACGCCCACGCCGCTGATCGACAGCGATCACCCGGCGGTGGTCGGCTTCGCGCAGCAGCATGCCCAGGGCAGCACCGACCGCGAGCGAGCGGTGGCGCTGTACTACGCCGTGCGCGATGGCTTTCGCTATGACCCCTACCGCTGCGACCTCTCAGCCCAGGGCATGAAGGCCAGCACGGTGATCGCCCAAGGCCTGGGCTGGTGCGTACCGAAAGCCACGCTGCTGGCCGCAGCCTGCCGCTCGGTGGGCATCCCGGCGCGGCTGGGCTTTGCCGACGTGCGCAACCACCTCAGCACCGAACGCATGCGCCAGAGCATGCAGACCGACATTTTTTACTGGCACGGCTACACCGAAATCTGGTTGACTGGTGGCTGGCGCAAAGCAACCCCGGCCTTCAACATCGAACTGTGCGACCGCTTCGGACTGATGGCACTGGAGTTCGACGGCGAGGCCGACTCGATCTACCACCCTTTCGATCGTGCCGGCAACCGACACATGGAATATGTCGCTCAACGCGGCAGCTTCGATGAACTGCCGCTGGACCAGTTGCTGGCCGATTTCCGCCAGCACTATCCGAAATGGGTCGCCGGCACCACGACAAGCAACCAAGGCGCCGATTTTCTGGCCGAGGTCGATATCGAAGTCAGGGCCAATCGACCTCTGTGATCAGGCGTGAAGTCGCAGCAGCATGGCCTTGATGCAGGCCCTGCTGCTGCGCCGCGCCCAATCGATCAACCGTGCTTTTGGTCGAAGAACTGCGCGTCCTCGGTCGATCCCTTCAGCGCAGAGGTCGAGGCATTGGCTTCGATCGTCGTGGTCACGGCGTCAAAGTAACCGGTGCCGACTTCGCGCTGGTGCTTGACCGCGGTGAAACCTCGCTCAGCGGCCGCGAATTCCTTTTGCTGCAGTTCGACAAATGCCGACATGTTGTTGCGGGCGTAGCCGTAGGCCAGGTCGAACATGCCGTAGTTCAGGCTGTGGAAACCGGCCAGTGTGATGAACTGGAACTTGTAGCCCATCGCACCGAGTTCGCGCTGAAACTTGGCAATCGTCGCGTCGTCGAGGTTCTTTTTCCAGTTGAAACTAGGCGAGCAGTTGTAGGCCAGCAGCTTGCCTGGGAACTTGGCATGGATCGCGTCGGCAAACTTCTTGGCGAAAGCCAGATCAGGGGTGCCGGTTTCGCACCAGATCAGGTCGGCGTAATCAGCATACGCCAGGCCGCGGCTGATCGCCTGCTCGATGCCGTTGTTCGTGCGGTAGAAACCTTCGACCGTGCGCTCACCGGTCAGGAACGGCTTGTCGATGTCGTCGACGTCGCTGGTGACCAGGTCGGCGGCCTCGGCGTCGGTGCGGGCCAGCAAGATGGTGGGCGTGCCCATCACATCGGCAGCCAGGCGAGCAGCGATCAGCTTGGAACAGGCTTCACGCGTGGGCACCAACACCTTGCCTCCCATGTGGCCACACTTCTTGGCTGCCGCGAGTTGGTCTTCGAAGTGAACGCCGGCAGCGCCCGCTTCGATCATCGCCTTCATCAACTCAAAGGCGTTGAGCACACCGCCAAAACCAGCTTCGGCATCGGCGACGATAGGCGCGAAATAGTCGATGTCGTTCTTGCCTTCGCTCCACTGGATCTGGTCGGCGCGGGCGAAAGTGGCGTTGATCTTCTTGACGACCTTGGGCACCGAGTCCACCGAGTACAGCGACTGGTCGGGGTACATCTCACCGTTGCTGTTGGCGTCACCGGCCACTTGCCAACCACTGAGGTAGATCGCCTTCAGGCCGGCCTTGACCTGCTGCATGGCTTGATTGCCGGTCAACGCGCCCAAGGTATTGACAAAGGGCTCGGTGTTGATCAGGTTCCACAGCTTGTCAGCACCGCGCTTGGCCAAGGTGTGGTCGACCTGGACAGAGCCGCGCAGACGCACCACGTCGGCGGCGCTGTAGCCGCGTTTGATGCCTTTCCAGCGCGGGTTCTCAGCCCAGTCCTTTTCGATAGCGGCGATTTGCTGTTCGCGGGTCAATGTGCTCATGAAATGCTCCTTGGGGTAGGGTTTAGAAGATGCAGAAAGGGTCAGTCACTGCATCTAGGTTAACGGCAACCGGCGCGATCGATGAGACTTATGTCTTATAGAAGACATAAATTTATTCCTTTTAAATTCAAAGACTTACGCATTTATTTTCATGATGTGAAATGCAATTTGATCAAGTGAAAAATAATGCTGCGGCGCAACATAGCTTAATTTCACATTGCGAAATGTCGATTCCCCGATGTGAAAGAGACCCTCGGCCGTGCTCGGCCTTGAACCCAC
>CALQBT020000269.1 GCA_943328885.2 Bordetella parapertussis
TCGAGCAGGCGGGCGAGGCGGTTGTTGCGGTTGATGACGCGACGGTACAAGTCGTTCAGGTCGGAGGTCGCGAAGCGGCCACCGTCCAGCGGGACCAGCGGACGCAGGTCGGGCGGCAGCACCGGCAGGACGGTCATGACCATCCACTCGGGCTTCATGCCGCTCTTCTTGAAGGCTTCCATCACCTTCAGGCGCTTGCTGTTCTTCTTGACCTTGAGCTCGCTGCCAGTCATGTCGCCACGCAGGCGCTCGATCTCGACGTCGAGGTCCATGTCAGCGAGCAGCTTTTGCACGCCTTCAGCACCCATCAACGCGACGAACTCGTCACCGAATTCGGTGCGCTTCGCGTCGTAGTCTTCCTCGGTCATGATGCTGAATTTCTTCAGCGGCGTCATGCCCGAATCAACGACTACATAGGCTTCGAAGTACAGCACGCGCTCAATGTCGCGCAGCGTCATGTCGAGCACCAGGCCCAGGCGTGACGGCAGGCTCTTCAAGAACCAGATGTGGGCGCAGGGCGCTGCCAGGTCGATGTGACCCATGCGGTCGCGCCGCACCTTGGTCTGCGTCACTTCGACGCCGCACTTCTCGCAGATCACGCCACGGTGCTTCAGGCGCTTGTACTTGCCGCACAAGCACTCGTAGTCCTTGATCGGGCCAAAGATCTTGGCGCAGAACAGGCCATCACGCTCGGGCTTGAAAGTCCGGTAGTTGATGGTCTCTGGCTTCTTCACCTCACCGAACGACCAAGAGCGAATCTTTTCCGGCGATGCAATGCCGATCTTGATCGCGTCGAAATGTTCGTCGGGCGTGAATTGCCGGAACAGGTCCAGTAAACCTTTCATATTTCTCTCCTGTGCCTGTTTCAGTTGCGCTCGAGTTCCATGTCGATGCCCAAGGAGCGAATCTCCTTGACCAGGACATTGAACGATTCGGGCATGCCGGCTTCAATCGCATGTTCACCCTTGACGATGCTCTCGTAGACCTTGGTGCGTCCGTTCACATCGTCTGACTTGACCGTCAGCATCTCCTGCAGGATGTAGGCCGCGCCATAGGCTTCCAAGGCCCAGACCTCCATCTCGCCGAAACGCTGGCCGCCGAACTGCGCCTTGCCGCCCAGCGGCTGCTGGGTGACCAAGCTGTACGGGCCGGTCGAGCGTGCGTGCATCTTGTCGTCCACCAAGTGGTGGAGCTTGAGCACGTGCATGTAACCCACGGTGGTGGGCCGCTCGAAGGGCTCACCGGTGCGGCCGTCGCACAGCTGGGCCTGGGTACGTGTCGCGGTCAGCCCCTTCTTCGCAGCGATGTCGTCCGGATACGCCAGCTTGAGCATCGCGCGAATTTCGGATTCCTTGGCGCCATCGAACACCGGCGTGGCAAACGGCACACCCTTTTTCAGCTCACCGGCCATCTCGATGATCTCGTCGTCGCTGAGGTCATCGATGTTCTCGGTCTTGCCGCCCGACTGGTTGTAGAGCTCGTCGAAGAACTTGCGCAGCTCAGCCACCCGGGCCTCGCCTTGCAGCATGTCGCCGATGCGCTGGCCTATGCCCTTGCCGGCCCAGCCCAGATGCACTTCCAGCACCTGGCCGACGTTCATGCGCGAAGGCACGCCCAGCGGGTTGAGCACGATGTCTGCGGGCGTACCGTCGGCCATGTAAGGCATGTCCTCGACCGGAACGATCTTGGACACCACGCCCTTGTTGCCGTGGCGACCGGCCATCTTGTCGCCAGGCTGCAGGCGGCGCTTGACCGCCAGGTAGACCTTGACCATCTTCAGCACACCGGCCGGCAACTCGTCACCTTGGGTCAACTTCTTGCGCTTCTCTTCGAAGGCCAGGTCAAAGCTGTGGCGGGTCTGCTCGAGCGAATTCTTGATCGACTCGAGCTGGTTCGCCACCTCGTCCTCGGAAGGCCGAATATCGAACCAGTGGTATTTTTCCACCGAGTCGAGGTAGGCTTTGTCGATCACGGTGCCCTTGGCGATCTTCTGCGGCCCACCGTTGGCGGTCTTGCCGATCAACAGCTTCTCGATCCGATCAAAGGCATCGGATTCGACAATGCGCAGCTGGTCGTTCAGGTCGAGACGGAATCGCTTGAGCTCATCGTCGATGATCTGCTGAGCGCGCTTGTCGCGCTGAATGCCTTCGCGGGTGAACACCTGCACGTCGATGACCGTGCCGTTGGTGCCCTGGTCGACGCGCAGCGAAGTGTCCTTCACGTCGGACGCCTTCTCGCCGAAGATCGCGCGCAGAAGTTTTTCCTCCGGCGTCAGCGTGGTCTCGCCCTTGGGGGTGACCTTGCCGACCAGCACATCACCGGGGGTGACCTCAGCACCGACATAGACGATGCCCGACTCGTCCAGGCGGGCCAGTTGCTGCTCGCTCAGGTTCGGGATGTCTCGGGTGATTTCCTCACTGCCCAGCTTGGTGTCGCGGGCCATCACCACCAGTTCCTCGATGTGGATCGAGGTGTAGCGGTCTTCGGCCACCACGCGTTCGGAGATCAGGATCGAGTCTTCGAAGTTGTAGCCGTTCCAGGGCATGAACGCGATCAGCATGTTCTGGCCCAGCGCCAGCTCACCCAGGTCGGTAGAGGCACCATCGGCCACCACGTCGCCAGCGGCCACTTGGTCACCGCGACGCACGATCGCGCGCTGGTGGATGTTGGTGTTCTGGTTGGAGCGCTGGTACTTGATCAGGTTGTAGATGTCGACGCCGACTTCACCCGCCACGGTCTCAGCGTCATTGACGCGGATCACGATGCGGTTGGTGTCGACATAGTCCACGATGCCGCCGCGCCGCGAGGTCACGACGGTGCCCGAGTCGATCGCGGCAACGCGTTCAACACCGGTGCCGACCAGGGCCTTCTCGGGTCGCAGCACCGGCACCGCCTGGCGCTGCATGTTGGCGCCCATCAGCGCGCGGTTTGCGTCGTCATGCTCCAGGAAAGGCACGAGCGAAGCCGCCACCGAGACAATCTGCGCCGGCGCCACGTCCATGTACTGGATGCGCTCGGGCTGGGTCAGCACGGATTCGCCGGCCTCGCGCGCCGAGACCAGCTCATCGGTCAGCGTGCCGTCGACGCTCAGCGAGGCGTTGGCCTGGGCGATGACGTACTTGCCTTCCTCGATCGCCGACAGGTAATCGATCTGGTCGGTGACCTTGCTCTCGTTGACCCGGCGGTAAGGCGTCTCGAGGAAGCCGTATTCGTTCAGGCGGGCGTAGAGCGCCAGCGAATTGATCAGGCCGATGTTCGGGCCTTCGGGGGTCTCGATCGGGCAGACCCGGCCATAGTGGGTCGGATGCACGTCGCGCACCTCGAAGCCTGCGCGCTCGCGCGTCAACCCGCCCGGGCCCAGCGCCGAAACGCGCCGCTTGTGCGTGATCTCGGACAGCGGGTTGGTCTGGTCCATAAACTGCGACAACTGCGAGGCGCCAAAGAACTCCTTCAGGGCCGCAGAGATCGGCTTGGAGTTGATCAGGTCGTGCGGCATCAGCGCGTCGGTCTCGGCCTGGCCGAGGCGCTCCTTGACAGCCTTCTCAATCCGGGCCAAGCCGCTGCGGTACTGGTTCTCGGCCAGTTCACCGACGCAGCGCACGCGCCGGTTGCCCAGGTGGTCGATGTCGTCGACTTCGCCGCGGCCGTTACGCAACTCGACCAGGATCTTGACAACGTCGAGGATGTCCTCGTTGTTGAGCGTCATCGCGCCTTCGGGCACGTCGCGCCCGACCCGGGCGTTGAACTTCATGCGCCCGACACGCGACAGATCGTAGGTGTCGTCGTTGTAGAACAAGCGACCGAACAGCGCCTGCACCGCGTCCTCGGTCGGCGGCTCGCCGGGGCGCATCATGCGGTAGATCGCTACCCGAGCGGCGAGCTCGTCGGCAGTCTCATCAGCAGCCAGGGTCTGGCTGATGTAAGCGCCTTGGTCGAGCTCGTTGGTAAACAGGCACTGGATATCCTTGATACCCGTCGCACGCAATTTCTTCAACAACAGGTCGGTCAGTTCTTCATTGGCCTTGGCGATGATCTCGCCGGTGTCGGCATCGATCAGGTTGCGGGCGATGATGCGGCCCACGACATAGTCCTCGGGCACCGAGACGAACTGGGTGCCGTGGGTCTCCAGCGCGCGCACGTGACGCGCGGTGATGCGCTTGTCCTTCTCGACAACCACCTTGCCGTCCTTGTCGGTGATGTCGAATCGTGCGACTTCACCCTTCAGGCGGTCGGGCACGAACTCCATCTGCGCGCCGGCATCCATCAGCCGGAAGCTGTCGAATTCGAAGAAGTTGGCCAGGATCGCTTCGTTGTTCAGGCCGATGGCCTTCAACAAGATCGTCACCGGCATCTTGCGGCGGCGGTCGACCCGGAAGTACAGGATGTCCTTGGGGTCGAACTCGAAGTCCAGCCAGGAGCCGCGGTAGGGGATGATCCGGGCCGAGAACAGCAGCTTGCCCGAGCTGTGGGTCTTGCCCTTGTCGTGCTCGAAGAACA
>CALQBT020000270.1 GCA_943328885.2 Bordetella parapertussis
AGCTTCGTAAGCTTCTTGGCATGGCACCTTGACGTGCCACCGATAGTCGAAAGCTGGTGCTGTCGGGCTCATGCTGGTACTCGACGCGGCGCAAGTGATCGGGAATCGGCTGGCGGCGTGGTCGGTGCTTTGCAGGCGCCTCAGTTGGTGCGGCGTTGCCGGAGCCAGACTCGCCCTGCAGTGCAGCCAACTACGCTTCCAGGCTGGCCTGATCCTCGCCCAGCGTCTCTTCGAACATCTGGCGTTGCTGGGCGTTCATGCGCTCGGTCTTGGCGCCGAAGCGCCAAGCCTTTAGGCGCGCCAACTCGAACGTGATGCGCTCAATCTTGACGTCCTTGAACGTGATGGCCTGTGCCTGCTCGGCGATCTGCTTGCTCTGCAGGGAGATTCGCGCAAGCATTTGTTCGGCGACTTGCAACATCGCACTCGGACTCAGACCACGCAGGTCTAGGGCAGAGAGTGCTTGGCTATCGAGCATGAACACATTGTGCAAACCACCCCCAACGGCGTCGATCGGTATATGTTCCGATTGCCTTGAGGCTCTGGAAACAGCGCTATTCAAGCACCGGTGATGACCTTCCTTTGCTCAAGTCGTTGCCAGGGCAGACCGAGCACCAAGGCGTCGAATTGCTCTTTGGTGAGCGTCACCGTAGCCGCGCCAGAATCAGTGCGGCGCGGCCACACGAAGCCACCTACATTCAAGCGCCTAGCTGCACACCAGACGCCGAAGCCGTCATGCACCAACAGCTTGATCCGGGAGGTGCGCGCATTGGCAAACAGGTAGCCATGGTGCGCCCGAGCCGCACCAAAGACCTGCACAACACTGGCCAGTAGCCGATCGGCGCCGGCGCGCATGTCCACTGGGTCGACGGCCAGCCAGACGGCGTCGATGCGGATCACCGCAGCATCTCGCGCAACCACAGCGCACGAGCATCGGCCTGGGTGCAAGCCAGCGCATGGCGATCGTCGTCGGCCCGCGCGCGAACTCGATGTGGATGTCGGGCGGCGCCAGCGTGGCGGGCGGGGCCGACATCTGCACGGCGACGAAGGCCGGCAGGTCGCTCACTGTTGTGGCGTGCACGGCCAAGCCTTGGTTGCTGAGCGCCACCGCGCCGCCACGATCAGCCTCGACCACCCAGCGCCTGAGCATGTTGCCGTTCAAACCATTGGCCAACGCAACTGCCGCAATCGACACGCCGGACTTCCGGCATGCCTGCACGACCTTGACCTTGAAATCGGCGCTATGGCGCCTGTGTGTTCGCCGTCCCGGCGCCTCGACCACAACCGAAGTTTCCATGTGTCCACGATGAAGTTACGTGGACACAAGCTTCCTACGCTAGCCGCTCGGATTCAAGATGCCATGCCCAGGCGCTTACGTTGTAGCCACCTGAACCGACCTGATCACACCCAAGCGTAAGGAGCTTGAATCGTGACTGCTGAAATCGTACCCAACCTGTCCAGACCCTGATCGGGACCGAGGCATTGCTGCTGGCCGGCCTGCAGCACCTGGCTGACGCCCATCACCTCGTGGCCGGGCCGGCGCGGAATTCGGCCGCTGACGCTACGGCACCAGACTTGCACCAAGATCCGAAAAAGCCGAAGCCCGCACAAGGCGGGCTTCGTAAGTACCCGATTTTACGGTATTTTTTGGTGGGCCCTGAGTGACTCGAACACTCGACCTACGGATTAAGAGTCCCAGAGTTTGGGTATTTGCATCTGTCGATCTTCATGCCTACAATCAATACAAATCAACAGGTTAGATGAACTTCCTGCCTTGAAGGAGTGGCTGGCTTGTTGATCCGTATTCGTCAAAATACGGGAAATCTGGCTACATGGTGGCTACATGGATCCTGGAGGCTACATGGCAAGACCCAAGGCGGACTCATCGATTGACTTGGTCAAAGCACACGCCCTGACGGCTGGGCGAATAGCGGCGCTACGTTGTCCTCCAGGCAAGGAGCAGGCTTTCCTTCGCGATGCCGTGACCAAAGGCCTGAGGGTCCGAGTGACCGCTGCTGGTGCGAAGTCATACGTGTTCGAGTCCAAAGTGCTGGGCAAAACCCTGCGTCGCACCATCGGCAGCCCGGACGCCTGGACTGTTGAAGCCGCTCGTGCTGAGGCCAACCGCCTGCGGGTCCTCGTAGACCAAAAGACCGACCCTCGAGAACTTGATCGCCAGCACGCCGAGGACGCCACCCGGCTGCAGGCTGAGGCGCAGGTTCAGGCCGCAGTCGACATCGCCGAGGAAGCCGCCCAGGCGTTGACCGTCAAGGTGGTCTGGCGGCGCTATGTCGAGGAGCGCCGACCGCATTGGGGCGAGCGCAACTATGCCGATCACGAGAGCATGATCCATGAGGGCGGCGAGAAACGCCTTCGTATGCCTGGGGTCCTGACCAAGCCCGGCCCGCTGGCGTGCATCATGGCGCTGCGTTTGGTGGACCTCAACGCCAAGGCCATCGAGGCGTGGGCCGCAAAGGAAGCCAAAGACAGACCGGCGCGTGTTCGATTGGCGCTGCGCCTGCTCAAGGCGTTCATGCGCTGGGCCGCAGCCGAATCGGACCTGAAGGGCCGGGTCGACGCAAGCGCTGCGAGCGCCAAGAAAGCCCGGGAGGCAGCCGGCAAAGCCGCCCTCAAGGACGACGTCATCGAACGAGGTCAACTCAAGGCATGGTTTGATCATGTGGGCCAAATCCCCAACACCGTGATCGCGGCCTACCTGCAAACCCTGCTGTTGACAGGTGCCCGCCCGGGCGAGGTGCTGACGCTGCGCTGGGATGATGTCAACACGCAATGGAAGAGCATCACCATCCGCGACAAGGTTGAGGGAGAGCGGGCAATCCCGCTGACGCCCTATGTGTGGCACCTGCTATCGGCGCTGCCACGCCGCAACGAATGGGTGTTCTCCGGCGGGCGGATGCTGCTGATGACCGAGGCAAATATCCGCCGTCGACAACGCAAGCGCACGGACCTGGGCGTTGAGCGGCCAGCTGTCGAACTGGTGCCATCCAGCGAATCCGGCCGATTGGTGGAGCCCAGCATCGCCCACCGTCAAGCCTGCGCCGCCGCAGGGCTGGAAGGGCTCACTCTGCATGGGCTGCGCCGATCTTTTGCCAGCCTGACCGAGTGGCTCGAAACACCGGCGGGCGTGGTGGCGCAGATCCAAGGCCACAAGCCCAGCGCGACCGCCGAGAAGCACTACAAGCGCCGGCCCTTGGACCTGCTGCGCGTTCACCATGAGCGCATCGAAGCCTGGATTCTTGAGCAAGCCGGCGTGCAGTTTGATGCGACCACCGCGCCCGATGCGTTGCGCGTGGTGGCTTGAAGTGCGGACTTTTGTAACGCATAATTCACAGGCGCGATGAACGAAATTCATACCTATCAGACCCTGGACGGACGCCTGCCCTATGCGGAATGGCTGGCAGACTTGGCTGACAGGCATGCAAGGGCCCGCGTGCTGGTGCGGGTGCTGCGCATGGCAGCCGGCAACTTTGGCGACTGCAAGCCGCTGGAGGGCGGCGTGTGCGAACTGCGCATCGATTGGGGCCCGGGCTATCGCGTCTATTACGCCCTGGCCGGCCGCAAGGTGGTGCTGTTGCTGGTGGGCGGCGACAAGAGGCGCCAGCGTACCGACATCGCCGCAGCATTGAAATATTGGCAAGACTGGCAACGAAGGAACGACCTATGAAAGCATCTCGCCCGCATGATGAAACTGCGGTCAAACTACTGAGGGATGACCCAGACTTCGCCACCGCCTATCTGGGCGCGGCACTTGACGAGTCCGACCAGCCCGGCGGGCAGGCCGCACTGCTGGCCGCGCTGCGCCACATTGCCGAAGCGCAGGGCATCGCAAGCGTTGCCGAGCGCGCTGGCATCCCGCGTGAAAGCGTGTATCGGGCGCTGTCGCCGCGTGGCAACCCGACACTCAAAACGCTGCTGGCGCTGTTGAACGCGACAGGGCTGCGGCTTGGCGTGCAGGCTTGATCGGCCGCTGGTAGAGGCCATGAATGCACCGCGTGACAAGAGCTACGACGATTCGCTGACCGCCGCGCTGCGCCACCTAGCCGAACCGTAGGACAACGCAGTCATCACCGTACGCGCTGGCATCCCCGTTAAAACGTGACTAGGCGCTGAGTCGTTGGGTGGCGACTGCCTGGCGCTTGCGTGAAATTCGGCCCGACCGCCGGGTCCGGTGCGACGCGCGTTGAGTTGCCCATTCAACGGCAACCGCCTTGCACGAATACCTATCAATGTGTACCATACACAAATGACCAGCGCCGACCTGATACGCGAAATGCGGCAAGCCGGCTGGGTGCTTGACCGGGTGAACGGTTCGCACCATGTGTTCAAGCATCCCGAGCGGTCCGGCATTGCGGTGGTGCCGCACCCGAAAAAGGACTTGGGGCAAGGGCTGGTCAAGGCCATCCGGCGAGATGCCGGCATTCCGCCATCGTCCGAGAGGTGAAACCATGCGCTACCCCATTGCCATCGAACCCGG
>CALQBT020000271.1 GCA_943328885.2 Bordetella parapertussis
GTCGCGCGGGTGGTGGTGGGCCACGACGCCGGGCTGATGATCAACCCCAAGGGCGTCGAGCAGCAAGTCCACGGCAATGTGTTGCAGACGACCAGTCGCGCGCTGATGGAGCAGGTCCGGCTTGACCCGGTCACGCGCACCGTGGCAAGCCGCGAGTGGGGCAGTTACCCGATCCTGAGCTTCCGAGACGTGCCGGTGGTCGAGGTGATGCTGATGCCCAGGCCCGGCGAAGCGCCGCTGGGCGACGGTGAATCGGCCTCGGTGCCAGGCACCGCAGCGATCGCCAACGCGATCTTCGATGCCACCGGCGTGCGATTCCGCAACCCACCGTTCACGCCCGAGCTGGTTCGTGCGGCGCTGAACCCCTTGCCGCCGCCCGCCGCGCCCAAAGCCTCGATCGTCGAGGCGTTGCCGGTCGCAGCCGACCCACAGCGCCCGCGCAAGCCGCGCTGGGCGCTGGCCGGCGCGATCGCCACCGGGCTGGTCGGACTGGCTGCGGCAGCGTTGGGTTGGCGAACTGCGATCGCGCCGGTGCAGGCCAGCACGAGCGGTGTCTACAGCGCTGCGCTGGTCGCGCGTGGTCAGCAGCTCGCGGCGGTCGGCAACTGCGTGGCCTGCCACACCGCCGAAGGCGGGCTGCCGGGTGCCGGCGGCCGTGCGCTTGCCACGCCCTTCGGCACGGTCTACAGCAGCAACCTGACACCTGACGCAGCCACCGGCATTGGCCGCTGGTCGTTCTCGGCCTTCCAGCGCGCGATGCGCGAAGGCTTGTCGCGCGACGGCAGCCATCTCTACCCGGCTTTCCCCTACACGGCTTTCACGCAGACCAGCGACGAGGACCTGACGGCGCTCTACGCCTGGCTGATGTCGCGCCCGGCGGTCGCGGCCAGCGTGCCCGAGACCCGGTTGGTTTGGCCTTTCAACTGGCGGCCACTGATGGGTCTGTGGAACGCGGTCTACCTGCAGCCCGGGCCGGTGGCGCAGGCCGCGCCGCGCAGCGCGCAGTGGCAGCGTGGCGCCGAACTTGTCAATGGCTTGGGGCACTGCAGCGCCTGCCACACGCCGCGTGACGCGCTGGGCGGTGAACGCGCTGGCCGGTCCTACCTGGCCGGTGCGTTGGTCGATGGTTGGGAGGCGCCGCCGCTGGGTGCGCTGAGCCGATCGCCGCTGCGCTGGACCGAGGCCGCGATGCTGCAATACCTGCGTCAGGGCCACCACCCCGAGCACGGTATTGCCGGCGGATCGATGGCCGAGGTGGTTCGTGGGCTGGCCGATGCCACCGAGTCCGACTTGCAGGCCATGGCGCATTACCTGGTGTCGCTGCAGCCCGAGCGTGCGCCGACATGGGCTGCGACGCTGGTGGCGCAGGCCGCAGCGCGCGCCGCGGCTTTGCCGGGTCCTACCCAGCGCCTGTTCGAATCAGCTTGCGGTGCTTGCCACCACGACGGTGACGGCCCCGAGGTGCTGGGTCTGAACCAGCCGCTCGCGCTCAACACCAACCTGCACAGCGAGCGGCCCGACAACCTGATCCGCACCGTGCTCGACGGGATCTGGCGACCGGCCTATGTCGAGATCGGCCACATGCCGGGCTTTGGCCATGCACTGGACGACGCGCAGATCGCCGAACTCGCGGCCTACCTGCGGCAGCGCTTCGCGCCCGACCGGCCGGCCTGGACCGACCTGGCGGGCACGGTGGCCAGACTGCGTGTGGCGGGCCGCTAAAGCCAGCGCAAGCAGGTCTCAGCGACCCACCTGACCGAAAGCCACGGCCCAGGTCAGCGAAGCGACCGGGCTGGCGCCGCCACCGCGCAGCGACGCCGCGCGCCCCAGGCCGAGTCGCCACTGCTGAGCGCTGCCGGCCGGTGCCAGACCGGCCCACACCAGGCCCTGGGCGATCGCGCCGCTGACGCCTTGCACCCCGGCACCTCCCGCACCGCCGACCAGCAATTCGGCGCCGACCTGCCAGGGCGCGGGCAGCGCGGTGCTGGCCCAGCCCGCGCCGACCAGGCCGATCGAATAAGCGCCGGCCTGGCCGCCATAAGCGCTGTGCGCCTGGGCGCTGGCATAGAGCTCAGGCGTTAGCCAGCGGTTCAGGACCAGACCCAGGGTCTGGATCGATCGCGTGCTGCCGTCGCGGCGCGCCACATCGACCATCTGCTGCAGGCTGCCCGCCCATTCGACACGGCTGACGCTGCCACTGCGCCCTGCTGTGGAGGGCAGGCTGGCGGGCTCGAGGTCGGCGGCGAGCCAGACCTCGGCGACCCGACCACGCAGGCCTGGCGCCGGCCCCTGGAGCCGGCCGAGCGAGGCGCCGGCTTGCCAGCCCGGGGCCAGCGTCGCGCTCAGCGTGCCTTCGAGCCTGGCCATCAACCCGCCGCCCGTGGGCACACCGCCGCCGCCGCCCAGGCCCAGGCTGGCGCGCGCGCCCAGCCGCAACCGTTCGCCCAAAGCCAGCTCGCGGCCGACAAAGCCCAGGATCTCCATGTAGCCAGCGACGTCCTGCCGCACCGCTGCAGCGGCCGATACCCCCCAGACGTCGCCGTGCTCGTCCAAGCGCTGCGTGGCCCGGGCGCCGACCAGCGGGAAGTCCATCGCCTGGGCAGCGCCGCGCAGTCGGACCTGCGTGTGGGTCAGCGCGATCTGGTCAAAACCCAGACCGCTGCGCTGCTCGGCCTGCACCTGTTCGCCGACCCGCCCCAGCGGCTGGATTTTGAAGTCCGTCTGCCACTGTGCGACCAGGCCGACCTGCTGACTGCGGATCGCGGTGCCGGGAAACTGCACCGCCGACACCGACAAGCCCGCGCGCAGTGGGCCGAAATTCTGTAGCAGCGAGATCGACGGCCGCAACATCAAACCATTGCCCACCGGCGCACCGGCGCCGCCGCCCCCGCCCACACCCAGGCCGGCGAGCAGTTCCAGATCTGGCCTCAAGGTCCAGCGTTGCTGCAACTCGGCACCCAGCACGAACAGGCCGCCGCGTTGACCGCTGGCCGCGCCGTAGACCACCGGGCCGAACCAGACGCCCGGCCGCAGTTCGAACAAGACCTCGGCGGCGGCCAGCCCCATGCGTTCTCGGCCGGGCAGCCTGAGCGACTCGAAGCCGGTCAGCACCGACACCGGCATGGCCGAGCCGGCTTCGTCGGCCTGGGCTGGCAGCCCGCACAGCAGGGCTGATGCCAGCGCCATTGATAAGGTCCAGGTCTTGCCTGCTGTCGATGTCATGCTGAGTTCGTCTCTTGAGTGCGTGAGGGTCTAGAACGCGAGTTCTGGCGGGTTTGCGCGCTCATCGCCAAGCCGCCAGGGCTGCCAATGCCAGCGGCAGCCCGATGGCGGCCACCATGGTCGAAACAGTGACCAGCCCTGCGACATAAGCGCCGCTGCCGCCCATTCGCACCGCCAGCACATAGGCGCTGCTTGAGGTCGGCAGCGCAGCAAATGCAACGATCACTGCCTGTTGAGCCGGCGGCAGCTTCTGGCCTATCACCAGCGCGATCGCCAGCAAAGGCAGGGCTGCATGGCGGATCAGCAACAGTCCGAAGGCCAGTCTGGGCGCCTCGCCGAGCGCGCCCAGTCGCAATCCTGCGCCCACCGCCATCAGCCCCAAGGGCAGCGCGGCGCCGCCGATGCGCGACAGCGTGATCGAGGCCAATTCCGGCAACTGCAGCCCGATCAGGTTGGCCGCCAAGCCCGACAGTGTGGCGACGATCAGTGGGTTGAGCAGCAACTCCCTGAGGTAGCCGTGGCCGCCCTGGCGCGCCAGCGACCAGACCGCAGCGATGTTGCACAGCGGCACGCACAGCGCCATCAGCATCGCCACCCAGGCCAATCCGGGAGCACCGGCCAGACGCTCTGCCATCGCCAGCGCGACATAGCTGTTGAAGCGGAAAGCGCATTGCGAGCCGCTGGCATGCAGTCGGCTGTCCATGCCTGGCAAGCGGCCGAGACCATGGGCCAGCGCGATGCCGGCGGCCACCACCGTCAGCCCGGTGCCGCCCAAGACCAGCAGATCGCCGGGATGCAGCGGGTTGCGAGCGATCGAGTGAAACAGCAGCAGCGGAAACAGCAGGTGGTAGACCAGTCGTTCGACTGCATCCCAGATCGGCCGATCGAGCGCGGTGTGGCGGCAAATCAGGTAGCCCAGCGCGATCAACGCGAAGTCGGGCAACAGCATCATCAGGTCGGACATCGCCAGAGTGTGCCAGCCCGGGGCCGGTGGGGCCCCGTCGTCGCTGACCATCAGGTCAGCCGGTCTGGATCTCCGCAGCGCACAATCCTGCGTTTTGGGCCGGCCAGGCCTGGTGCCATCTGGAGACTTCCCCGACATGAAGAGAACAATGCTCGCCGCGCTGGCGCTGGCCGCGGCGCCGCTGGCCGCGCTGGCCCAGCCCTACCCGAGCAAGCCGGTCAGGCTGGTCGTGCCTTTTGCGCCGGGCGGCACGACCGACATCGTTGCCCGTGTGCTGGCCGAAAAAATTGGGCCGGCA
>CALQBT020000272.1 GCA_943328885.2 Bordetella parapertussis
GCCAGCTTGGACAGATTGCGCCCGGCCATCGCCCAGCGCAAGGGCGCTCGCCCGGCTTGGCGGTCTGCGCCACCGGCGGCGTGGCCCTGCAGGTATTCGGCCACCAGCCGCCCGGTGAAGCCCGTGGCGCCGAAGACCACCAGATCGAATTCTTTTTGCATCCGCCTATCGTCGCATGGCCTGGTCATTGGGCGGCTTCTTGCGGGGCGCGCGCCGGGTGACTTTCTGGGGTGCTAGCACCGCGCGCAGCAAGGCCTCGCAGTCGGAGGGGGTCATGCGGCGCGGTACCGGGTAGTGGGTGTCGGCCTCCCAGCAGGCGGCCGCAGCCAGTGCCGGGATGTCTTGGGCACGCAGCGCACGCAGCAGGCGCGGGATGCCGATCTGGTCGTTCATCGCCTCGACCGAATCGACAAACCGGCTCGCCAGACCGTCCTGGGTCAGGCTGGACTCGCCCAGGCCGACGCGCAGCGCCAGCCTGGCGAGTGTGGCCGCCGTGTCAGCGGCCGAGAAACGCAACACCTGCGGCAGCATGATCGCGTTGGCCAGACCGTGCGGCAGGTGGTAGCGCGCGCCGAGTTGGTGCGCGATCGCGTGCACATTGCCCACGTTGGCACGGGTGAAGGCCAAGCCAGCGTAGGTCGCGGCCAATGCCATTTGTTCGCGCGCTTGCAGGTCGCCACCCTTGCGGCAGGCGATCGGCAGATAGCGGTAGACCATCGCCACCGCGGCCAGCGCGAGCCGGTCGGTGTGAGGGGTCGACCAGCCGCTGATCAGCGCTTCGATCGCATGGGTCAGCGCGTCCATGCCGGTGGCCGCGGTGATCGCCGGCGGCAGGCCGGTCATCAGGCGGGGGTCGATCGCCGCCATCAGCGGTACGAGACGGGTGTCGGCGATCATCAGCTTGGTGCCCAGCACGGGGTCCGAGACCATTGCGGCGACCGTGACTTCCGAGCCGGTGCCGGCGGTGGTGGGCACCGCGTAGATCGGTGCTGGCGCGTGCCAGCCCCTGAAGTAGCCGACCAGCTCGCGCGGACATTTGCCATTGGTCGCCGCCAGCGCGATGACCTTGGCCGCATCGATCACCGAGCCGCCGCCGAGGCCGATCACCGCATCGCAGCCCTGGTTGGTGAAGCTCGCAAGGCCTTGCTCGACCCCGTCGATCGGCGCGTCGGGTGTGATGCCGTCGAACACCGCGAAGACCCCGCCCGCCTCGGTCAACGCCTTGGTCAGCGGTGACAACAGCCCCAACGCGGCGATCGAGGCGTCGGTGACGACGAGCAGCTTGCGGTGGCCGAAGCCTGCGATCGCTTGGCCCAGCCGGACCGAAGCATCTGCGCCGACCAGCAGCAGCGGTTGCGGGATGGGCAGCCTGCGCGTGAGCACACCCGCGGCGCGCTTGATCGAAGGCAGGCCGACCGAGCGGGCGATGTCACTGATCAAATTGGTCATGTCGGCCTCGCGCCATCATCGGCGGTCAACTTTGCGCCGGATTTCGCATGAAGAACGTGATGGGCATCAGCTTGGGCTCCAGCCGCCAGGATTTCGATTTCGAAACCTCGTTCCTGGGTCAAGCGATGCGGGTGCGCAGGCTGGGTGCCGACGGCAGTTTGCCGAAGGCCGTCAAACTGCTCAAGCATTGGGACCGTCATGCCGACACCGTTGGCCTGGGCTTGCTGTCCGACAGCGCCGGCCTTGCTGGCCAGGGCAGTGTCGGGGCGGCGATGCTGTGTGGCGCTGCGCGGCGGGTGCCGGTCAGCACGGGGGCACGACTGGGCGGGATTTTTCTCGAGTGGGCGCTGCGCCGCACCCAGGCCGGTCTGGGCCACTATTTCGACAATGCCAAGGTCTTGTTCTTCTCGGGCCTGGCCCAGCGCAAGCTGGCAATGGCGATGGCCGAGTTCAGCCAGAACCTGCAGTTCGCCGACCCGCTGCGCCAACTCGGCCTGCCCAAGCTGCTCGGATCGATCGATGCGCTCGATCTCTACGCCAGCGGCGCGCACTATGTCCACGATTGGTTGCCGCCGCGCCTGACCCCGCTGCCTTTGCTCAAGCAGTGGTCCGAGCATGTGCTGCGCAGCGCGATGCAGCAGGCCACGGTGCTGGTCGCGGCTGTGCATGAGCTTGACGGCTTCGGTCTCGAAGAACTCGCGGGCAAGACCTTGATCACCAGCACCGTCAACGACGAAGTCCTGGCGCATTTCAAGGCCAGTGGTGTGCACCTGGTGGTCGATGGCGCTGCGCTTGTCGACGGCCATGTGCTGGACCCAGCGCTGCTCGACGCGATGATCCTCGCTGCCGTCGCGAAGAGACCCGACCAGATCCTGGAAGACGATTACCTCGACATCATCGCCGAGTTGCGGCTTGAACCGCGTTTGCTCTACCCGAACGGTTTCAAACGCGTCAACCGCTTCGCCTTCGTGATCCATCCCCTGTCGCAGGAAAACTTCAAGGTGCTCAAGCCCATCGAGCTGCTGTCGCGGGTCTCGCCACCGCTGCTGATGGATTCGATCGAGAAGGTGTTGGCGTATGCGCCGCCGTTCGTCTACTCCAGGGTCGAAGGCATACGCTCGCCCACCGGGGTCGAGGCCGAAGGCTGGTTGATCTCGGTCGGTGGTACGCCGCGCGAGATCATGGGCCACGAACCCGAGTTCACCTACCGGCGCTTGCTGGCTGCCGCCCAGATGGCCAAGCGACTTGGGGCGCAGATCATGGGGCTGGGTGCTTTCACCAAAGTCGTTGGCGACGCCGGCGTGACGGTGGCGCGGCGCGCGTCCTTGCCGATCACCACCGGCAACAGCTACAGCGCGTCGGGCGCGCTGTGGGCAGCGCATGAGGCGCTGCTGCGCATGCGCTTGTTGCCCAGCCCCAAGGGCAGCGAGCGCGTCAAATTCAAGGCCATGGTCGTGGGGGCGACAGGCGCGATCGGCGCGGCTTGCGCGAGGCTGCTGGTGCGCGCAGCCGAGGAAGTCACGCTGGTTTCGCCCGAGACGGCCAAGTTGCTGGCCCTCAAGGAGTCGATCCTGGACGAAACACCGGACGCCAGGCTGGTGCTGGCGTCCAGCGCCGACAGCCACATCGCTGCGATGGACATGGTGGTGACCGCGACCTCGGGGGCGGGCAAGAAGGTGCTCGACATCCTGAAGGTCAAGCCCGGATGCGTGATCACCGATGTGGCGCGCCCGCTCGACTTGCCGCCCGACCAGGTCGCGCTCAGACCCGATGTGCTGGTGATCGAGTCGGGCGAGATTCGGCTGCCCGGCGACGTGAAGATGAAGAACATCGGCCTGCCCGAAGGCGTGGCCTACGCCTGCCTGGCCGAGACTGTCGTGCTCGCACTCGAAGGCCGATTCGAGAGCTTTACCGTCGGCCGAACGATCGAGTGGGAGAAGGTGCGCGAGATCTACCAGTTGGGCCTGAAGCACGGCATGAAGCTGGCAGCGATTTCGGGCGTGAACGGGGTCTTCAGCGATGCTGACATCGCCCGCGTTCGCCAGCTGGCGCTGGCCGCGCGCGCCAAGCAGCACCGCGCGGTGGGTAGATCACGCGCGCCAAGTCAGCCAGGTCGCGGTCGGTCCAAGCCGGCGGCGCTGAAGTGAGCCAGGCTGTCGGCGCCACCGTCGCTCGCAGCGTCGCAGCGCTGCCAAGAGCCCGCCGACCGGCGGTTCGCTGATCGACTACAGTGCACTGTGCTGGCAAGCCGCTTCAGCCTGAGGCTGACGGCAGGCACGCAACCCTTGCGCAGCGGGTGAAAGCGCGGACTTGACCTTCCGGGGCGGGCAGCCACAGTGAGCGCAACCAAGACATTCCGCCACGCGGACTATGAGCTGCAGTGCAGCGCAAGACCGGTTGACAGCGGCAAGTTCGCCCCTGAGCTGGTCGTTGCCAGAAATGCCTGGCCGAGTCGGCCGCGCGTGATTGCGATGCAGCCTGGCAATTTCCTGACCGAAGAAACCGCGATCGATGCGGCTTTCAACCAAGGCATCGAATGGATACGGATCTTCGGCCAGCGCTGAGCGCCGCCCAAGCCTGAGACCTCAGGACCGGGCGAACGGCCGGCGCGCCGCTGCCCGCTCGCGCTTACCAGCCGTCTTCGCTGGGGGCTTGGGCGTCATCGCCGCCCCAATCCTGGCCGTTGCCGAAGTCGATGGGACGCTGCTGCAGCTCCTGTGCCGCCGAGCCGTTGCCGTCATCGAACATGCCAGGCGCCATCCCTTGGTTTGAACCCTGCGCGGCGGCATGACCCGCGTTGCCAGCCTCGCCATGGCCTTCGAACAGCTTTGCGGCGAGCATGCCAGCGGCCATGCCACCCGCCACCGCCATGCCGGTGCCCAGCATGCCGCTGCGTGGGGCTTGCTGCGGCGGGTAGTACGCACCGCCCTGGGGTGCGCCGTAGCCTGCAGCCTGTGCTGGCGCGTAGCCTGCAGCCTGTGCTGGCGCGTAGGCCTGGCTGAAGCTGTTGCCGGTGGCGGGCGCGGCATA
>CALQBT020000273.1 GCA_943328885.2 Bordetella parapertussis
CAATATCGGGCCGGTGACCGAGGCCTTGATGGACGCGCTCGGCACGGATTTCACCATCGCCACGCCCGCCTTCCCGGACAACCAGCGCACGGTTTTCAAAGGCTATCTGTTCGCGGGTGACGGCCTGCTGAACGAAAGCGGCATGCAAAACCATCCGCTCACACCGATGACCGACGCCAACCTGGTGCGGGTGCTGCAGGCCCAGAGCCGGCAACGCGTGGGCCTGCTGCGCCACGACAAGGTGGCTGAGGGCGCAGACGCCATCCGGCATAGGCTGAACGCGCTGCGCGCCGAGGGCGTGGCGCTGGTGGTGGCCGACGCCGTCGACAACCAGGACTTGAAGCGACTGGCCGCCGGCGCAGCCCACCTGCCGCTATGGGTCGCCGGGTCGGGCCTGGCGCTGGGGCTGCCGGCCCTGCTGGCCGAGCGCGGCTGGGTCAGTCTGGACGAGCAAGCTGCGCAACTCGATCGACTGGCTGGCCCGGCCGCAGTGCTGGCGGGGTCTTGCTCCGTCGCGACCCAGGCCCAGGTCGCGAACTGGATCGGTGCCGGCAAGCCGGCCTGGCGGATAGACCCGGCTGCGCTGGCGCGCGCCGAGCCAGTGGCCGTGCAGGCATTGACCTGGGCCGCGCAGCAAACCCAGGCGCCGCTGTTTTACGCCACCACCGACGCGGCGACGCTCGCCGAGACCCAGGCCCGTCTGGGCGTGGCCGAGGCCGGGTCGCTGGTCGAGCAGGCGCTGGCCACGATCGCCCTGGGCCTGGTCGATGCGGGCACCCAGCGTCTGGTCGTGGCGGGTGGCGAGACCTCGGGCGCTGTGGTGCAGGCGCTCGGTGTTCACACGCTGCGCATTGGCGCGGCGATCTGCCCCGGCGTGCCCTGGACCCAGGCCGTCGCCGCGCCGGGCCGCCCACCGCTGCAGCTCGCGCTCAAGAGCGGCAACTTCGGCGGACCGGATTTCTTCGTCCAGGCGCTGGCCGCCGCATGAACCGTCGGGCATGAACCACGCAGCGCTGCGCCATGAGGTCTGCCGCGTCGGCGCCTCGCTGTTTGCGCGCGGCTATGTCCACGCCAGCGCTGGCAACATCAGCGTGCGGCTGCCCGGCGCCGAGGGTTTCCTGATCACGCCCACCGATGCCTGCCTGGGAACGCTCTCGCCAGACCGGCTGGCCCAGGTGACGAGCGACGGCTCCCAGCTCAGCGGCGACCGCGCCAGCAAGACCCTGGCGCTGCACCGCAAGATTTATGACGCGGCGCCCGAGGCGCATTGCGTGATCCACAGCCACAGCACCCATTTGGTCGCGCTGAGCCTGGCCGGGGTCTGGACCAGCCAGGCGATCCTGCCGCCGATCACGCCGTACTTCGTGATGAAGGTCGGCCAGGTGCCGCTGCTGCCCTACCACCGGCCCGGCGACCCCGCGGTAGGCATGCTGGTGGCCGAGGCGGTCGCACAGGCGCGTCAGCGCGGTGCCACGCTGCGTGCGGTGATGCTCGACCGACTCGGCCCCAATGTCTGGCACGACAGCCCCGCCAACGCGATGGCAACGCTCGAGGAACTGGAAGAGACTGCCAGGCTGTGGCTGATGACCCAGCCGCGACCCGCAGCGCTGGGTGCGGCCAGCCTCGAAGAACTGCGCCTGTCCTTCGGCGCGGTCTGGTGAGCGGCGTCGGCCGGCAGACCGATACTCGACCACCCCCGCCCGACCCAGCCTCAAGCCACCCCAGGAGCCAGAAACCATGCCCCGATTCGCCGCCAACCTGTCGATGATGTACACCGAGCACGGCTTCCTGGACCGTTTCGCGGCCGCGGCGGCCGACGGCTTCGACGCAGTCGAGTACCTGTTCCCCTATGCGGTCGACCGCCGGGAGATCGCGTCCCGGCTGCAAGATCTGGGGCTGACCCAGGCGCTGTTCAACGGCCCGCCCGGCGATTTCGAGGCCGGTGAGCGCGGTTTGGCCTGCCTGCCGGACCGGGTCGACGAATTCCGCAGCGGCTTTGTCGAGCAGGCCTTGCCCTATGCGGTGGCGCTGGCCTGCCCGAGGGTGCATGTGATGGCCGGGCTGGCGCCGGCCGGTGCGTCGCGCGAAGCGCTGGCCGAGACCTACCAGGCCAACCTCGCCTGGGCCGCAGCGCAGGCCGCGCCGCTGGGTATCGCCGTGCTGATCGAGCCGATCAACACCCGAGACATCCCGCGCTACTACCTGAATCGCCAGGACCAAGCCCATGCGCTGGTGCAGGCGATCGGCTCGCCAGCCCTGCAGGTGCAGATGGATCTGTACCACTGCCAGATCGTTGAGGGCGATCTGGCGATGAAGCTGCGCCAGTACCTGCCTGCCGATGCCCAAGGTCGACCCAGCCGGGTCGGTCACCTGCAGATCGCCGGCGTGCCCGACCGCCACGAGCCCGACCTCGGCGAAGTCAACTACCCCTATCTGTTCGACCTGATTGACACGCTGGGCTACCAGGGCATGGTCGGCTGCGAGTACCGACCGCGCGCGGGCACTTCGGCAGGTTTGGGCTGGCTGCGCCGCTACCGGGCAGAGCGGGCCTGACGCCAAGTCCGGCAAGTATTCCTGGACGCTCAGTTCGACTGCTTGATCAGCCGACCCGCGGCGGGCTGAACTGGCCTGGCATTCATCGGGTACAGCCGAGAAAAAACGTTGACCTGTTCGATGGCGATAGGCACCGGCTGCTGCATCACCAGCCACAGCACGCCCTCGGTGCAAGGCGGCGTGGTCAGCGAGCCCATGAACGCGTAGTAACGCCGGTCGGCTGGCAGCAAGTGGCTGAGGTCGAGCAAGGGGCTGGCAGCGACCTCGTCATTCTTGTCGAGCGGCAGATGGTTCCAGACCGACTGCACCAGCGGATGCGCACTGCCGCGGTCCAGCAACACCGCCACCACCGCCAGCCGGCCCTCGGGATCGCGATGCACCAGGTGGGCGACCATGTCGAACTGGCGGCCGTCGATGCGCTCTTCGGACGGCCGGTGAAAGTGGAACTGGACCAGGTCGAAGCGCCGGCCCTGGACCTCGATCGAATTGCCGCCGCCTACCCTGACTTCGATCGTGTGGCCGTTGTCGAGCACCCGGAAGGCTGAAGCCCGGTAGTCGAACACGATGGGCTCGAGGTCAACCCGGACGCCGGCCCGGATGTCGATCGGGCTCTGCCGGCTGCCGCTGCTGCAGGTGGCGAACTCGGGCTTCAGATCGCCCCAATGTTCGGGGCCCGTGGCACCACCATAAGCCCAGTCGTGACCCGTGTGAGGGCTGGCCGGCGGTCCGGGTTTAGCCGGCCGCGGCTTGACACGCCCCAGTCCTGGGCCGGCGGCAAGGGCTGTCGACGGCTGGACAGGCCCGGCTGGGGCCACCAGGCGCAAGGCTTTGGACTGGGCTGGATCAGATGCCCGCATCGCGGCCAGCTTGCTGGCCAGCTTCTCGCGCAAGGCGGCCATCGCATCGGCCTCGACAAGCTTGGCCGATGCGGGCTTGGCCGATGCGCCAATCGCCGGCTTGGCGGACGCGACAGCCGGGTCAGCAGCGGCACGAGCAGCGCCGGCCCAACAAGTCGTCAGCGCGGCCACCAGGCCTAAGGCGACGCTACGGCGGAAAATCCTGCAGGCGGTCGGACGCATGACGGGGGCTCGCGGCGGTGATCCCGGGGCCAGCGTGCCGGCCCCTACCCCTGGGCTATCGGTCAGCGTCGGTCCAGCTTGAGCCGAGCGCTACCCTCGATCAATCCGGCAAACGCCTGAGCCAGACCCAGGCCAGCAAACCCACCGACATCAGGCCCAGCGAGCTCAGCGCCAGCGCGACGGTCGAGTGCATCACCAGCGGCGTCAGCACGCCGGCCACCAAGCCGTTGGCCGCGCTGCCGACACAGGCTTGCAGCGACGAGGCCATGCCGCGCCGCGCCGGTGCCAGATCCAACACCATCAGCGTGACCACCGGCACCATCATCGACCAGCCGAAAGCGAACAGTGCCACCGGCGGCAAGGCCCAGATTGGGTGCGGCGCGAACAGCAGGTTGAGCGCGACGTTGAGCAACGAGGTCGCCAGCATGATCGAAAAACCGTAGCGGATCTGGCGCCTGGGCGGCATCCGGCCCGCCAGCCGGCCACTGACGAAAGCGCCCGACATGATGCCGATGACGACGGGGACGAAGAACCAGAAGAACTGCGTCGGCGCCAGCCCCAGCAGAGACCCCAGCCACTCGGGCGAGGCCAGCACGTAGAGGAACATGCCGTTGAACGGCACGCCGCTGGCCAGCACCAACAGCGCGAAGCGCGGGTTGCGCAGCAACTCGGCATAGGCCCGCAGCAGCGGCCCAGGGGCAAAGGACTGGCGCTGGCTGCGGTGCAGCGTCTCGGGCAGAAAGCGGGCGTTCACGCCCAGCAGGATCAGCCCGATGGCCACCAGCAGCCAGAAGATCGAATGCCAGCCCAGGTGCACGAACAGCAAGCCACCCAACATCGGCG
>CALQBT020000274.1 GCA_943328885.2 Bordetella parapertussis
CTCGACTACTGCGTGCACGGACTGCGCCCTGCCGACAGCGGCGAGGGCTATCAGCTCACTTGCGCGCCGGGTTTCGAAGGCCAGATCTACCCGCTGGCACGCCAGAACCGCGGCATCTACGCCAGCATTCGGTCGCTCAAGATCCCCGTGCTGGTCGTTCGCGCGCGAGAGCAAGACCCGAGCATC
The DNA here is from genome assembly GCA_943328885.2 of Bordetella parapertussis. GTDB lineage: Bacteria > Pseudomonadota > Gammaproteobacteria > Burkholderiales > Burkholderiaceae_C > Pseudaquabacterium > Pseudaquabacterium parapertussis_A. The sequence goes on from CALQBT020000274.1 coordinate 187, forward strand.
CTGCCTTGGGATCCGCTGGGTTCGCCCACCTGGCCCGGGCTGGCCACCGAGTTCCCGCAGGGGCGCGGCCTGCAGACGGACAAGACCCACATGATGCCGATGGAAGACCCAGCGATGGTGGCGCAGCTGATCCAAGACGCGATGGCCGTGCGCTGATGCGCGGTCCCGGGATACACCGCGCAGCATGAGCGCGCAGCCGTCGACCCGGCTGCTGACGCTGGTGGTGGCGTCGGCGCTGTTCATGGAGAGCCTGGTCAGCACGGTGATCGCCACCTCGCTGGCGGCGATGGCAGCTGACCTGCAGGTCGATCCTCTGACGCTCAAGCTGGCGTTCACCGCCTACTTCGTCGCGCTGGCGATCTTCATCCCCATCAGCGGTTGGTGTGCCGACCGCTTCGGCGCCAAGACGGTGTTCGCCGCGGCGATCGCGATGTTCACGCTGTCGTCGATCGCCTGCGCGCTGGCCTGGGACCTGCACAGCCTGATCGCCGGGCGCTTTTGCCAGGGCTTGGGCGGGGCCATGATGCTGCCGGTGGGCCGGTTGATCCTGCTGCGGGTGATCCCCAAGCGCGAAATGGTCTCAGCGATGGCCTGGCTGGGCATCCCGACACTGTTCGCGCCCATCCTGGGTCCACCGGTAGGCGGCTTCATCACGACTTACTACCACTGGCGCGGCATCTTCTGGCTCAACGTGCCGGTCGGGCTGATCGGCCTGGCGCTGGCGCTGTGGCTGGTACCGCAGGTTCGCACCGAGACGCTTCGCCCTTTGGATGTGCCGGGCTTCTTGCTCAGCGGGCTGGGCCTGTCGCTGGCGATCTTCGGCTTCACGCTGCTGGGCAGCCACCAGGGCGATGTCTGGAATGCGCTGGCGATGATGCTCGCAGGCGCGGTGCTGCTCGCGCTGTACCTGCGCCATGCCAGGCGCGCCGAGCACCCCATCATCGACCTGTCGCTGCTGCGGATCGCGAGCTTTCGCATCGCGCTGATCGGCGGGTTGACGTTCCGTGTCGCGGTCGGTGCGATGCCTTTCCTGTTGCCGCTGATGTTGCAAATGGGGTTCGGCATGTCGGCGTTCCAGTCGGGCACGCTGACCTTCACATCGGCGGTCGGTGCGGTGACGATGAAACTGACCGCTGCACCGATTCTGCGGCGCTATGGCTTCAAGAACGTGCTCTGCGGCAACGCCTGGATCAGCAGCGCGTTGATCGCTGCACTGGCCATCTTCAGTGTGCACACGCCGCATGCGGCGATCGTCGCGGTGCTGCTGGTCGGTGGCTTTTTTCGATCGCTGCAGTTCACCAGCCTGAACACCCTGGGCTATGCCGATGTGCAAACCGAGCAGCTCAGCCGTGCGACCTCACTCGTCGGCGTCGTGCAGCAGTTGTCGCTGGCCGCCGGCGTCGCGGTTGCGGCGATGTTGCTCGACGGCTCACGCGTTGCCGCGGGCCGCAGCGAGTTGATCGCGATCGACTTCAGCCACGCCTTTTTTGCGATAGGCCTGGCGTCGCTGGCCTCGCTGCTGTGGTACCGAAAGCTCAGCCCTGATGCAGGGGCCGAGATGTCGGGGCACGTGCAAGCCACCCGCTGACGGCAAGATCGGCGCGAGAAACCCCCGCCCCTTGTTCACGACCGCGAACGACATCCCAGTCTGGATGCCGTTCGCAGCCGCTCAACCCAAAGCCGCGTAGCGCTCGAGGTGGTGGTCGGCGTCGCCAAAGCGCTGCGCGGCCATGGTCAGACGGCGGAAGGTGTGCGAGACCTTGAGTTCCTCGGTCATGCCCATGCCACCGTGCAACTGGACCGACTCCTGGCTGATCTGGCGCGCCGCATCGGCAATCTTGACCTTGGCCATGGACACCGCAATCGAGCGCTCCACCGCGTCGCCGCCGGCATCGACCTTGGCCGCGGCGAGTATCGCCATAGACCGCGCCTGTTCGCAGACGATGTACATCTCGACCATGCGGTGCTGCAGAACCTGGAACGAGGCGATTGGCACGCCAAACTGCTTGCGGGTTTTCATGTACTCGAGGGTCGCGTCGTTGGCGCTTTTCATCGCACCGATCGCATCGGCGCACAGCAGCGCGGTGGCGAAATCGACCGCCTCCTCGATCAGCGGCATTGCCGCGCCGAGTGGGCCCAGCAGCGCAGCGCCCGCGAGCTTGACGCCCGCCAACCGGACATCGGCGACGCGCAGTCCGTCAACGCTGCGGCTGGGGTTGAGCGTCACGCCATCGGCCAGGCGGTCGACCACAAACAGGCTGACGCCGCCAGCCGGATCGGTGAGCGCTGAGACGATCAAGCGGTCGGCAGAAGACGCACCGACCACGACGCATTTCTCGCCGTCGATGACCCAGCCGTCGCCGTCGGCACGGGCGTGAGTCCGACTGGGCGTCAAGGCATAGCGGTCGCCCGGCTCGAGCCCGGCAAAAGCGAGTTTGAGGCTGCCGGCCATCAGGCCAGGCAGCATCGCCTGGCGTTGCTCAGCCGAGCCTGCGCGCGACACCAGTCGGCCACCCAGCGCGATGTTGTCCAGCAAGGGCTCAACCACCAGCGCCTCGCCGCAGGCCTCCATCGCGGCCATCAGGTCGAGCGCACCGCCGCCGAAACCACCGTCGGCCTCGGGCAGCGCGATAGACGTCAAGCCGAGCTCGGCAAACGCGGTCCAGGCCGCATCGCTCAGGCCAGTGGGCGACGTGAGGATTGACTTGCGTTTTTCGAAGCTGTATTCGTTGGCCAGGTACTTGCCGATCGAGTCAGCCAGTTGCTGCTGCTCTTCGCTGTATTCAAAGTTCATGACATGCTCCGGGTCAGAGACCCAAGGTCATCTTGGCGATGATGTTGCGTTGGATCTCGTTTGATCCGGCATAAATGCTGGCCTTGCGCAGGTTGAAATAGCGTGGCGCCAGCCGCGAGGTGACATGGTCGATCGCCCCATGGTCGACCGCTGCCACAGGCTGGGCCATCGGGCCGAGCGCCTGCATCATCAGCTCGGTGATGCCTTGCTGGACCTCGGTACCACGGATCTTGAGCATCGACACGTCGGCGCCAGGCGGTTGGCCCGAACGGCGCATCTTGTCGACGAAGCGCATCGAGGTCAGTTGGAGCGCGGCGAGTTCGATCTCCAGGCGCGACAGTCGGTCGCGAAACCGCGTGTCTTGCATCAGCGGCTTGCCGTTCTTGAGTTCACGCCCCGCCAGCGCGCGCAGCGCGGCGATCTCGCGGCGCGACCCGCCGACCTGGCCCGAACCCATGCGCTCGTGGCCGAGCAGGTACTTGGCCACCGTCCAGCCCTTGTTCTCCTCGTAGACCAGGTTCTCGACCGGTACCCGGACATCGTCGAAGAAGATCTCGTTGACCTCGTGACCACCGTCCATCAGGATCAGCGGGCGCACGGCGATGCCCGGCGTCTTCATGTCGATCAGCAGGAAGCTGATGCCCTCTTGCCGCTTCTCGGCCGTCGGGTCGGTGCGAACCAGACAGAAGATCCAGTCGCCGTAATGGCCCAGCGTGGTCCAGATCTTCTGGCCGGTGACACGGTAGTGGTCGCCGTCACGCACCGCGCGGGTCTTGAGCGAAGCAAGGTCAGAACCAGCGCCAGGCTCAGAATAGCCCTGGACCCAGAAGTCGTCACCGCTGCGAATACGCGGCAGGAATCGGTTTTTCTGCTCAGGGCTGCCGAAGCGCATCAGCACAGAGGCGCACATCGCCGGACCGAAGCTCGGCAGTCCAGGCGCGCCAGCCAGTCCGAACTCCTCGTCGTAGATGTAGCGCTGGGTGATGTCCCAACCCGTGCCACCCCACTCCGCCGGCCAGTGCGGCACCGACCAACCTTTGGCGGCGAGGATTTTGTGCCAGCGGATGAAGTCTTCCTTGGTCAGATGGCGGTAACTGACCACCTTGTCGCGGATGTCGCTGGGAAGATTGCCGGCCAGCCAGGACCGGACCTCGTTGCGGAACGACTGTTCCTCGGTTGAATAACTCAGATCCATGATCGATGCCTTTCTTGTGTTGGAAGCCAGCGGCGCGCAGCGGCTGGCTGGGCAAGACTTTAACGTTCAGACTGCGCACGCTGCAGGTGGCGTCGCGTTATTTATCCACTGCATCTTCGAACAGCGGGCCGAGCTTGAAGGTGCCACTGACCCGCGCCACATTCTGACCGTCGGCGGTGACCAAGCCCTGCATGAAGACCAGGCTGCGCGTGACACGCAACACCTGGCCCTCGCCCTGCACCCAACTGCCCAGCGGAGAGGGTGCAAGGTAATCGACCTGCAGGCTGATGGTC
>CALQBT020000275.1 GCA_943328885.2 Bordetella parapertussis
GCCAGCGCGCTGCTCGCGGGCGCGTGAACAACGGCCGATGCGCGCTGCCGGTCAGCTCCGGCCAGCGCAGTAGGTCCCTCGCAATTCCCATGGGTGTCATGGTGCCCGCCGCTCAGCCTCCCATCAAGATGCCGCGCCCAGACGCTTACGGAGTTGGGGCGTCAAACGCTGCCGACCAAGCGGGGTCGGCCAACTCTGTGGCCTCGTTACCTACGACCTCTGCAACTGCGGCGTCTCCACCTGCGGACAATGTCTCCGATATCGACGCTCACGCCAAGTAAGCCTGTCGATACCCACTGGATTGCCGATGCGGTGACCGGGGTCTCCAGGGCCGGTCTGCCGCCGCCCGAGGCCGTCGCCTATTCCGGCTTGGCAGGCCTGCCACCAGCCGCAGGCTTGGTGAGGTCCATATTGCCGTAGAGGAGCAATTCGTCGACTACGCTGGTAGCTCGGCGCTCATCATCGACTCGGCCGCCGGCGAGACCACCCAGGCGCAGACCTTCGTGGCCTCGCCGGCTGACTAAATCTGCCAGGCGCCGTCGGCGTCGAGCAATTGCCCCGAGATGAAGCTGCTCAGCGGCGACGCGAGGAACACCACCGCGTCGGCCACTTCGCGCGGCTGGCCGAAGCGGCCCAGCGGAATGTCCTTCTTCATCTGCGCGATCACTTCGTCGCTCACTTGGTCGAGCACGCGCGTGCCACCACCGGCTTCGATCATGTGCGGGCCAACGCAGTTCGCGCGCATGCCATAGCGGCCTTCCTCTTTCGCGACCGCGAGCGTCATCTTCTCGACCGCGGCCTTCGGCACCGCTGACAGCACATCGCGACGAGGATAGCGCTTAGTGGCCGAGGTCGTGACAGTCACAAAGCTGCCGCCACCGCGCAGCAATGGGATTGCGCACTGCATCACGTTGAAGAGGCCCATGACGTTGACGTGCAGTGCGCGCTCCATCTGCGACGCCTCGACCTTGCTGAACCATTGCTGCGGTATTTCCAGCGACGTGGTGTAGACGACCGCGTGAACCTTGCCGAAACGATGCTTAAAGGTCTCGAAGGCCGCCTGCACTGAGGACGGATCGGTGACCTCGACCACCGCTGAAGCCGCCTGCCGTCCTGCAGCGGCAATCTCAAGCTCCACCTCACGCGCGACATCGACACTCTTGCGGTAGGTGAAGGCTACGTTGGATCCAGCCTGGGCCAGCCGGGCGCAGATGCTGCGGCCGATGCCGCCAGTGCCACCGATGACCACAGCAGTGCCGGCCTCCGGAAACTCGAAGGAAAGACTCATCTCAAGGTCTCCTCTAGGCTTGGCGCCTTCATCAAGCTAGCAGCGCCCGGCCCGCAACAGGCACTTGCGCGCGAAAGATGGATCCCGTATGGGATTCCACGATGTAGAGTTCTCGCCGGTCAGGACCACCGTAAGCCAGGTTGGTCGGAAACTCGCCCGCCGGCGTGCGCACGAAGAGGCTGGGCACGCCGCGGCGGTCGAAGATCCAGGCACCACCCAGTCCGGGGTGAGCCACGGCCAGGCCATCGTCTTGGTCCACTGCACTGCCATCCGGGCCAGTGCCGCCGGACATTTGGATGAAAACTCCCGCCTTGGACAGCGTGCCGTCCGGCATCAAGGGCGCGCGCCAGATGCAGTTGCCGCGCGTCACCGCGACCAACAGGTGCGTCTGCGCCAGGTTGAGGCAGATGCCGTTGGGGCTGGGCACGTTATTGAGCAGACATTGCAGTTGGCCACCGGGCGTGTAGCGGTACACGCGGCCAGTGGGGTCGTGCATGCCGGTCTGGCCTTGGTCAGTAAAGTACAGATCGCCGTTGGCCGCGAAGTACAGGTCGTTGACACCTTTGAAGGTTTCGGTGTGCCTGCGACCTATCACCTCCTCGACGCGCCCGCTGGTGACGTCAAGTGCCATCACACCGTTCTTGTAATCGGCGATGAACAGTCTGCCATCGGCGTGGAACTTCATCCCATTCGGTTCGCCGTCGTACTCGCACACCAAGTCGACGTGACCGTCAAGGTTGATGCGGAAAATACGGCCATAAGGAATGTCGGTGACGTAAAGCCGGCCTTCTCGATCGAACACCGGCCCTTCGAGAAAGCACTCGGTGATGCGCCCGCCATTGTTCACGTCACCCCAGGCGCAACGGGTGCGCCGGCGAAAAGCGTCGGGCAGTCGGACGTAGACTTCCGCGTCAAGGACGGGCGGCGCGGCGTACATCAGAACAAGAAGTTCTTGTAGCGCTCGACGAAGGCGCGCTGACTGCTGATGTTGGCGCGCCGCAGGCGCTCGGCCTCCCCGGCATCGCCGCGACGCATGGCCGCGACGACCAACTGCAATTCGCCTAGGCCTTGCTGAATCCGGCCAGGCAGCATGGTGGTGCGGTCGACGATGGTACGGGTGCGGTCGCGCAAGACGCTGAGCATTTCCTCGAGCACGCCGTTATCAGCCGCCGCGGTGAGATCGGCGCGGAACTTCTCCATATGCTCGAGATACGGTTCGATGTCGCCCGCCATGGCGTACTGCGCCATCGGTCCGTTGAACAGATCCACCAGGTATTGCCACGATTCGGGCGGCCGGTTCTCAGTGGCGAGTCGCGCGCAGAGACCTTCGAGGTTTTCGCGAAGCTGGAGAATTTCGAAAACCCCCTTGATGCCGAGCGTGGTGACGACGGCGCTGCGGTTCTTCTCGCGCTGCACCAAGCCACGCTGCTGCAGCGCGAGCAGTGCATCGCGCACGCGCGGCCGGGAGACGCGAAACTCTTCGGCCAAGCTCTGCTCATGCAACCGGCTCCCGGGCTTGAGGTCTCCGCCGCATATGCGGCGGCGCAGGCCTTCAATCACTTCGCCCAGCGCTCTTTCGTCGGAATCTTCCGATACGGGAGGCGGAACAGCGACAGCTACGGGGAGCTTGCTCAACATCTGCATGAAAGGTAGCCTATCATGTTTACCATTAAAGTCTACAAAATTGTTGACTCTTCTTGTGAAACACTGATTAAGATGAGTCAAACGTCTAACGATTCCAGGAGACAGCCATCGTCACGCCATCCGTTACGACGCCGCAAAGGCGTCTCGCCTTCGCCAACGCGCTGCTTCGCAGAGACCACATCATCGTGGCGCCAGGCACCGGTGACGGCTTGGGCGCACGGCTGATCGAGCTCGCCGGGTTCGAAGCGGTTTACGTCTCGGGCTACGCAGTGGAGGGCACCTGCGGCAATTCAGACACCGGGTTGCTGGGGCTGTCCGAAGTCGCCGTGCGCATGGAGCAAATCGCCAGCGTCACCTCGCTGCCATTGATCGCCGATGCCGACACCGGCTACGGCAACGCGCTGAGCGTGATTCGAACGGTCCGCGCCATGGAACGTGCAGGGGTCGCGGCGCTGCAATTGGAAGACCAAGAACTGCCGAAGAAATGCGGCTCGATGCCTGGCAAGGTCATCGTGACAGCCTCGGCGATGGTGGGCAAGATCAAAGCGGCAGTCGATACGCGGGAAGACGCGAACCTGCAGATCATCGCGCGCACCGACATATACCAGTCGCAAGGGCTCAACGCGGCGCTTGACCGGCTCGGCGCGTACCGCGAAGCCGGCGCAGACATGCTGATGTGCCTTGGCCCCTACGACCGAGCCGGCGCGCAGGAAGTCATCCGCCGCTCGCCGGGCCCGCTGGCCTACCTCAACGCCGAAAGCCTGACGATGCCGTTCATCGCGCCCGAGGCGTTGCAGCAGATGGGGGTGCCGCTGGTGATCTATCCCACATCGCTGGTGCTCGCCGCCGCGCGCGCCATGCAGCAGACGCTAGAGGTGATCCGCGACACCGGCACCACCGAGCCCCTGATCGGCAAGCGGCTCATCGCGCCCTCGGCCTTCAACGAAATTGTCGGACTGGCCGCACTGCGCGCAGCACAGGCTCGCTACGTGGATTGAGATGAGCAAACCCCACCGCCGCGACTTCGGTCGCTCACAGCATGCACCGCCACATCAGCGGCAAAGGTACAACATGAAGGAGACCACTTTGCGTATCGTCGCCATGCTGGCGTTCGCCGCCAGCGCCTGGGCCGGGACCGTCCAAGCCCAGCCTTACCCCGACAGGCCTATCGAGGTCGTGATCCCGTTCGCCGCCGGCGGTGTGGCCGACCTACTCATCCGCACCCTCGGCCCGAAGCTCGAGGCCGACCTGAAGCAATCGATCATCGTGCTCAATCGGCCTGGCGCGAACGGCAACACCCACACCGCCGCTGCGATGAAAGCGGCGCCAAATGGCTACACCTTGATCCAGACGCCGCTGAGCACACTGGCGACCAACCCCACCCTGTACGGCGACAAGCTGCCTTACAAGGACAAGGACTTGGTGCTCGTGTCCCCGCTGGCCAAGCTGCCGCTGTTCCTCTATGTCAACACTGCGGTGGTGCCCGCCCGTGACCTGAAGTCATTCCTGGCCTGGCTGCGCGCGAATCCC
>CALQBT020000276.1 GCA_943328885.2 Bordetella parapertussis
AGTCGTTTGCCAGCGGAGCATGGCGAACGAGTTTTTGATCGCGGGTCAACGAGTCGTTGGTCTGTATGCAGAGTAACTGAGGTTGGAATTTCAGCGCTTTTTGCAATTGGTGGAACGCCGAAGGATAAAGGATGTCATCGCCGTCGATTGGGATCAGATAGTCGTAGCCCAAGCTTTCCTGAAAAATCTCCAGCAAACTGTTGTGCCCCATGCCGGGTCGGCCATTAGAATGGCTCTCGATAATATAGGCGCTGGTGCCCTGCATCACCCTTTCAATGTCCGCCTTGTGGCCTGGATTGACTGAATTAATCACCATGACGATATCGTATTGAAAATCATGATGTTGCTGCCCGAGGATGGAGTCATGGCAGTGACGCGCCAATTGCGGGCGCGAACTTGTCAGAATTGCGACTAGAAATTTCATATTATAAAATAATACCGAGTATTGTGGCTCTGAGTTGTTTCGCGTGGTGCCGCCGACGCGATTATTCATGATGGAGCCGCCAAGCGCGCTGCCGCGCCGACAACCAAGCGAGACAGGAAGCCGGGTCAGCTTGCCCAAGCCTTGCCCAGCCTCAAGTAGGAGATGGCGATAAAGCGGGTCGCTGTTCTGAAGCCGCGGGCGTGCAGGCGCTGCACGGCGAGGCGTCGCTTGTTCGCGGCGCGGCTTGGTTGGGACGTGGTCTCCGCGGCTGACCGAGCCGCGCCCGATCAACTGCCCTGGCGTTGCAGCTTCGCCGCCAGCGCGCTGCGCAGGCTCTCGGCGCTGTCTTGCAGGTGGGCTTGCGCCTCCTGGCTGAGTCCACTGTGCCGGCTGGCTTGCTCGATGCGGGTGGCCAGCGCAGCAGCGCGGCGGCGCAGCAGCGCTCGGGCATCGCTGCGTGACAACATGCCAGGGCGCAGCACCATTGCGGCGAGCCGATTGACATGCTCGCGCTGCAACTCGCGGCGCGCCTGCACGATATCGCCGCGGCCCGCCAACTCGCTCCAGATGTCGGCTTCGAGCTGGCTGTAGAGCTCGGTCAGTCGCAGCGATTGATCCGGCAGACTGACCCGGCCTTCGTTGTCTAGCATGCGCGCGGCCAGACCGTCGCTCATCAAGCGGTTGAGCAACGCGCGCTGCAGGTTCAGCACGGTTTGCGACAAGCTGAATTCGGTCGGCATGACCGACGATGATTCGTCTCGCTCGAAGAAGTCCGGTGCCAGCCGGCGCTGCAGTGCCGGGCTGATGCTCAGGCTTTGCGTCGACAGCAGGCGTTGCGACAACATCTGCAGTGCCGCGCGTTGGTCTGCTGCAGGCAGCGGCTGCATCGGATCGCGGCCGGTGTTGCTGAAGTCGCGCAGCGTCCTCAGGCCGCCGATCCGGCGCAGCAGCACGCCGGCGGCGCGGCCTGCGTCGCGCACCGCATAGCCCAGTGCGCGGCGCAGGCTGGCGTAGTCCTCGTCAGGCTTGAGCGGGCGCGTCTCCTGGCGCCTGAACAGGTCTTGCGCGATGTCGAATCGCCTGGCGGCAAAAGCCAGCGGGTCATCGCCCAGGTCGAACTGCAGCGCATCGGGGTCTATGCCCAGGTGGTGGTCCTGGTCGGTGCCGTAGGCCAGCTCGGGCTCGGCGCTGCGGGCCGCAATCTTGCTCAGCTCGCTGGCTTGCTGCTCGGCCGAGATGGGTTTGTAGGCGTATTCGATCGCCCAGTAGTCGTAACTGCCCAGCGTGGTCTGGAATGGCGCTGCGGCCTCTTCACCTGGGCGCGGCAAGTTGATCGCCGCGTACTCCATCACCGAGCCGGTGAAAGCGTGGTCGCGGGTGAACACCGGGTCGATGACCTGTTGCGCGCTGACCGCGTGCGAGGCGCGGAAGTTGTGCCGCAGCCCCAGCGTGTGGCCGACCTCGTGCATCGCCACATCCTTGAGATAGGCCAGCACGAACTGCTGCGCCTCGGGGCTGTTGGGTTCGATCTCGCCTCGCGCGGCCAACACGTCGAGCGCGTAAGACAGTTGCTCACCGGCGCCATCGGCATAGTGGCAGACCAGCCCGTCTTGCGCCGCGTTGCCCATCGCGGGCTGGCCGCCGGGAGCGCCAGCGACTTGCAGCAGTTCGGCCCATTCGGCAGCGCTGTCCGGGCCCAGCACCTTGGATCGCAGGTTGCGCAGCGATCGCGACGACAGGCTCTCCAGGCCGATGTCGGCGTCGAGGATTTCGCCGCTGCGCGGGTCGACATGGCTGGGGCCGATCGCGCCGAACACCGGCTCGCGGTTGACCATCCAGCGCAGCGAGGCGATGCCGGCGTCCAGCGTGTCGAAATCGGCGTCGTCAGCTTGCTGCTTGACCTCGATCGCGTTCTTGAAGCCGATCTTCTCGAAGGCCTTGTTCCACTCCAGCACGCCGGCGGTCAGCGCCTCGCGGTATTTGACAGGGATGTTGCGGTCCAGCCAGTAGGTGATGGGCTTGATCGGCTCGGACAACTCGGCCGCGGCGTCCTTCTTCTCGAGCCGCCAGCGGTTGACCCAGCGCTGGCGTGGGCTGCGCGCCAGGTCGTCGCTGAAGTTGTCGACCACCGAGACGAAGTGGCCGATGCGCGGGTCGGCTGGGCGAGCGGCCATGGTCTGCGCCGGCAAGCGCGCCAGCGAGTAATGCAGGCCCAGGAACAGGCTGCGAGCGTCGGGCAGACCGTCGGGCGTGGTGGGCACAGGCGCACCAGGTGCTGCGCCGGGCTGTGGCACGGCGATCGAGGCGGTGGCGTAGTGGTTGTTCGCTTCGAGCACCAGCAGGTCGGGTTTGCCGCGCACAGCGGTGATGGCCGAGTTGCGGCCGTCGAAGCCGTAGTTCTGGCGGTAGCTGCGCTGCAGCACCGCGCCCAGGCCCAGCAGGTCGCTGACGAAGATCGCGCTGGCGTCGACCAGCACGGTCTTGCGCTCAGGGTGTGGTTGGCTCGCTAGCGCGCTGCTGCCCATCAGGCTGGGCGATATCGCGGCCGCGACGGCGCGCGCCTCTGGTGTGCTGGCTGTGGCCACTTGCTGGTCATTGACCGCGATCAGCTGCACCAGGTTGTGCACCCGGCGGAACTGAACCAGCCTCGGGGAGGGCAGCATCATCCCGCCGAACAGCATCGACTCACCGATACCGCTGCGCAGCTTGGGTGAGAAAAAGAAGCTCTGGTTGAAGTCTTCGGGCCGCAGTTCGAACCAGACCTTGTCGTCTTTCTGCCAGGCGGTGAACAGTCCGTCGATCTTGCGTGCGTCCTTGATCACCACTGCGAACGCCGGTGGCTGGCCAGGCGTGGGCGGCGCGGCGCCGGCGCGCGACGCTGCGCCAGCGGCTGGACTGGCCAGGGCCGTGTTGGCTTTGGCGCTGCTGGCGGGCGGCGCGGCACTGGCGGCTACCGCGGGGCCGGTCAGCGCTGGCGGCGTGTTGCAAGCTGCCAGGGTCAGCAGCGCAGCCAACGTGCTGAGCTGCCGGATTCGGTCGGGACATAGCGAGACAAGCAGACGCAAGTTCATCTTGGGCATCCGGTCAGTCGGCGGGTTGACGGCGGCGGCGGGTAGGGCGGTCGCGGAGGGCCAAGTCCTGCTCGGCCAAGCTTGCCGGACCCCGGTCGCAACGCTGCGTCAGCGGATCACTTCAAGGCCTTGAAGCGCAGCCGGTGCGGCTTGGCGCCTTCTTCACCCAGGCGCTTCTTCTTGTCGGCTTCATATTCCTGGTAATTGCCGTCGTAGAAGACCCAATGGCTGTCGCCTTCGCAGGCCAGGATATGGGTGCAGATGCGGTCGAGGAACCAGCGGTCGTGGCTGATGATCATCGCCGAGCCGGCGAATTCGAGCAGCGCGTCTTCCAGCGCGCGCAGGGTTTCGACGTCGAGGTCGTTCGACGGCTCGTCGAGCATCAGCACGTTGCCGCCTTGGGCCAGCGTCTTGGCCAGGTGCAGCCGGCCACGCTCGCCGCCTGACAGGCTGCCGACGATCTTTTGCTGGTCATTGCCCTTGAAGTTGAAGCGGCCGAGGTAGGCCCGGCTGGGCATCACGAACTTGCCCACGACGATGTTGTCGAGGCCGCCCGAGACGTCTTGCCACACGGTCTTGTCGTCGCCCAGGCTCTCGCGGCTCTGGTCGACAAAGGCCAGCTGCGCGGTCTTGCCGATCATCACCTCGCCGGTGTCGGCTTTCTCCTTGCCCTGGATCATCCTGAACAGCGTGGATTTGCCGGCGCCGTTCGGGCCGATGATGCCGACGATCGCGCCGGCCGGCACCTTGAAGCTGAGCTTGTCGATCAGCAGCCGGTCGCCAAAGCTCTTCGACACGTTGTTGAACTCGATCACCTCGTTGCCCAGGCGCTCGGCGACCGGGATGAAGATCTCGTTGGTCTCGTTGCGCTTCTGGTAGTCGACGTCGCTGAGCTCTTCAAAGCGCGCCAGCCTGGCCTTGCTCTTGGCCTGGCGGCCCTTGGCGTTGCTGCGCACCCACTTGAG
>CALQBT020000277.1 GCA_943328885.2 Bordetella parapertussis
GCTGTCTGAACAGTTGGTCTGTCCTCCAGTGACGTAGGCGCGCTGGCCGAAAGGGCTGAAGGGGGGGCTGGGCGCATGGCGCAGGCGGCCTGCCTGATCGACACGGTCGTCATCGAGGTGGCGACGCCGATGGACCAGACACGGCAGGCTGGCGATTCGCACGATTTTGCCGGCGCCATCGCCAAGCGCTTGCGCACGCCGTGGCGCGCCCAGGCCACGATGCACCCGTGGTTGTCGCAGCCGATCCCACGCTGCGTGTCAGCGCATCGACGGCGTGCGCGAATATTTCGATATTCTCTGGGCTGGATCGATAGACTGCAGGTCAAACACCAGACACAGCGCTGACCAGCGCATGGCGGCGCGCCAGTGTCTGGCCTCGAACGATTTTCACCACCGAGACTCCCCCGCATGGATGCACACAGTCTTTATTCGCAGCAGGGCCGGCGCTGGCAGGCGCCGCAGCACTTGGCGGCCTTGCTGCCCGACATCGGCGCCCAGGCCGCTGCCGCCGACCGCTCGCGCTCGATTGCGCCCGAGCTCATTCTTGCGCTCAAGCGCAACGACGTGATGCGGCTGTCGGGCAGCCCGGAGCTCGGTGGGCTCAATGCCTCGGTGCTCGACATCGGCAACGAACTGCGAGGCACCGCCGCGGCGTGCACGTCAACCGCTTGGTGCCTGTGGAATCATTTGTGCACCTTCCACCATTTCACCGGTCTTCTCGGGCCGGCTCATGCGGACTTCTTGGGCGACATCGTCACCCAACAAGAATGGGTGTGTTTCCCATCCGGCGCCTCGACGAAGGTCAAGGCCGCCCGCGAGGGCGAGCACAGCTTGCTGACCGGGGTGGCGGCGTTTGGCTCCGGGGCGCGTTATGCCGACTGGGCGGGCGTGGTTTTCAGCGGGCCTGACCCGGGCACATTGAGTTTTTCGATGGCCGATTTGCACGATCCCAGGGTGCGCATCGATGCCACCTGGGAGGCCATGAGCCTGCGCGCCTCCGCCACCGACCACATCCATTACAACCAGCTGGCCGTGCCGACCGAGCGGGTGGTGGCCTGGATGCCCATGTACCGGGCCTTGTTTCGCAATCCCGACTATGCGGTCATTCACCCGCGTTATCGCGAGGACTGGGTGGCGCTGTCGGTGTTGTGGCTGGGGGCGATGGCCACCGGTGTGGCCGACATCTGCTTTGAAGAAACCGCCGGCGGCATTCGCGAAAGAGTGGCGATTTTCGGCACCAAGATGGCCGACCGACCGACCATTCATGTGAACCTCGGTCGCGCGCGTGCGCTGATCAATGCTGCGACCGATACGGTGTACGCGGCAATGGCCGAAACCGATGCGCGCATTCAGGCCCAGGTCATCCCCACCGAGGGTGACTATTTTCGGCAAACATCGGCCGGCATGCAGGCCGTGTTGTTGTGCGATGAGGCGATGAACCTGGTGCTGCGGGTGCTCGGCGGCAATGGCCTGCGCGAAGGCACGGACTTCGAGCGGCGCTACCGCGATTTTCGTGCCATGCCGCTGCACATCAACGGCCATGTCGACCGCGTCACCGAACAACTCGGGCGAATCAGTCTGGGGCTTGAAACGCAGAACCCTTTCTGAACGCTGCAGCCGTGAGGGTTTGGGTCGATGGCGATGCGCCGGGCCCACCCTTGAGCTCTGGCGATGATCAAACTGATGTTGTTGCCCATCGGCACTTGTTTGTCTTCAGCCGCTTTGACCTGATGCGCTGGCGCGGCCATCGCGCGCCTGACATGGCGTCATCCCAGCGCTGGCGCAAGCTGCTGGGTGCGGTCGATGTGGTGCTGCAGCCGGCGTTTGTCGCCTGGCGTCAGCCCCAGCCATTCGCAGCCCAGCCGCAAGCCGGGCGTGCCCGATGCCAGCGAGCTCGCATGTTCGAGCCGCAGCGCCAGCGCCATCTTGACACCGGCGTCGAGCCAAAGTTGCGCACCGCCCAGCGTCACGCCCAGCGGCAGCATGGGCACCGTGTCGGGCAGCAGCAGCAGGCCGCCGGACAAACTCAGGTCGATGACGCGCAGCGCCAGCGCCGTCTCGGGCAGCAACGGATGGCGCAGCCGCACGCAGGGCGCGTGGATTGGCGGTGCGAGTGCGGACGCTGCGTCGGGGCGCGCGAAGCGGTGGATGCGTCGTGGCAGCCTGGCCCACAGGGCGCAGGCGCGAGGATTGCGAACCAGCACCAGGTCTTGCAGTTCGAATTGAAGGACTTTGGCGTCAAGGTAGCTCAGTGCGGTGACTTCGTTGGCTTCGACCAGACCCTGCAACTGTGGATCGCCAGCGTTGACATTGAAGCTCAGGCCATCGCCAAGGCCGTCGACGGTCCACAAGCGCGCACGCAGGCTTGCACCAGACGGGCCGGTCAGCATCACGGTGCTGGCGCGGTCGCGCAGCTGGCACAACATCCTGAGCAGGTTGCGCGGCGGCAGACCGGCCAACGGCACCCGCGGCGAGCCCGTTGCAGGGTCGATCAGCGCTGCGGTCCGGCGGGCTGAGGCGGGCAGGTTTGGATTTACGGAAGGCTGCATCGGTAAGGTCAGTGCAAGGTCTTGGAGCGATTGCCCATGCGTTGATCCAGGTCCTCTAGCCAGGGCTCGGCAAAGTGGCGGATCTGCGCGTCGTTGATCAGCACGCGCCTCATGATGCGTGATTTGAGCTGAGTTTCGTCACCGCTCAGTTCCTTGCCGCTGGCGGCGTTTTTGAGCTGGCTGATCAACAACACGCAGGCGCCCTCGAGCTTGATCACGTGGTCCCAGTCGCCGGTACGGGCGGCCTCAAGCATGTCGGCGCTGGCTTTTTCGATGGCCTCGTAGTAGCTCAGGAGTGGGCTGTTCATGGGATTTTTCGTTGCGAGCTCAGAGCTTCAGTTCCTGGTCGGCGCATCCGCGTGCTCGGCGATGGCTGCCCAGGCTTCGCGCAGCGGCGCCACGAGGGTCAAGCACTCATCGAGCGCGGCTTCGTCACTGTGAAGATTGGCCTGGGTCAAGCGCTTGCAGACATAAGCGTAGAGATCGGCCAGATCGGTGGCCAACTGCCCACCGCCTCGGAGGTCGAGTGCAGACCGCAGCCCTTCGTCGATGATTCGCACCGCGCTGCCGATGGCCTGACCCTTGGCGTGGACGTCGCGCTGGTGCAGCGCACCCTTGGCCCGGTTCACGGCCGCGACGAAGCCGTCGAACAACAACATGACCAGTCCGTGGGCCGTGGCGCTGGCGACCATGGTCTGTACACCCACCTGGTGGTAGGTGCTGGCAAACTGCCGGCTGCGAAAGCTGGGTTGGACAATCGGTGCGCTGAACATGCTGGTCCGTCTGAGGTCTTGGTGGTGAATTTATCGGACCTGCGCACGGGGACTTGAATGCTCGCTCGCGGCGCCTGCTGTTGTCCCGCCTCGGGTTTGTGACGACTTGTTTGGTGGCAGGTACAACAGGTGTTTTGACGCTTCGAGCGTCGCGGAACTCTCGCAGAAAGCGTTGGGAAGAATGTCGTGGTGGTCTTGCGAGAACTGCCGCCAGCCGCCAATTGGCGCTGCCAAACAGAACGCGTCGAAAGTAAATTAGCAGAACATTCGAACGCTGGATCGCAGGCCGGATGGGACCTGCGCGCGCCGCGCCGCCGGCCGGCTGGCCCGGCGCCAGCCCGTCTTGGGCGTTGACGGGCTGACGCGGTAACGCCTGCGAATCGGCCGCGGCCTTTGGGGCCAGCGGGCGACTCAGGACGTCGATTTATTCGACTGCGTGATCTGCTGCGTCATGTATGTGCTCAGCGCGTTCAGGCTGGCCATCTGGCTGTCCAGCGCCGCGTACTGGGCTTGCAGCCGGGCCTGGGTTTGGTCCAGGCGCTTTTGCATCGCTTCCTGCGACTTGCTGTTGCGCGCGGTCCTGGCCTGCAGGCTGGCATTGCGGGCGGCAAACATGCCGTCGCTGGCGAGTGCAGCGTCGGCCAGGTTCTTGAAGCGACGAACGAAGCCCGAGTCGGCCGGCCCGCTGCCGTCGGTGGCGAGCAGCCGCTGCAGTTCGTCCAACTGGCCCAGCGCGTTGTCGAGTCGGGCGAGGTTGGTTTCGAGTGTGCCGTCGACCTTCATCGACAAGCCGATCTCCGACAGCTGCGTCCAGTTCTTGCTGGCACCGCTGCTCTGGTTGATCGCGTTTCGCAGTTGGCGCTGCAGCGCCAGTGTCGGCTGGTCGCCCTGTAGTGCGCCGCTGGTCTTGTTGCTGGCGCTGTAAGCGGTCTGGTTGCCAATGAAGCCGGCCAGCGCGTTGAAAGCGCTGACAAAACTGGTGATCGCTGTCTTGATCGTCGCGGTGTCGCTGGCCAGGGTCACCGTGACGGGGCTGGTCGTCGTCTTCTGCAGCTTCAGCGTCAAGCCATCGACGACGTTGTTGAGCGTGTTGCTGGCAGAACTCAGCGCGATGCCGTCGA
>CALQBT020000278.1 GCA_943328885.2 Bordetella parapertussis
GCGCCGCGTTGATCGCTTCGTTGAGCCTGGCAAGCACCTCGCGCGGCGTGCCGGCCGGCGCAAACAGGCCGAACCAGACATCAGCACTGAAGTTTGGAACCGTCTGGCGGATCGGCGGCGCACCCGGCACCAGCGGCGAGGCCTGCATCGACGACACGCCCAGCACCCGCAGCTTGCCTTCCCGGATGAAGCCGTTCATCTGCGACGAGGTGGTCGACAACAACACCTTGACCTCGCCGGTGAGCACGGCTTGCGTCGTCGGACCCTGGCCTTTGTACGGGATGTGCGTCATCTCGATACCAGCGCGGCGGCTGAACAACTCGGTCGACAGATGACCGAAGGACGCCGGCCCAGCACTCGCGTACTCGATCTTGCCCGGGTTGGCTTTGGCGTAGTCGATGAACTGCTGCATCGTCTGTGCCGGCACACTCGGATTGACGACGAACACCATCGGCTGCAGCGAGACCAGCGAGATCGGCGCAAAGTCCTTCAGCGGCGCGTAGCTCGCGTCCTTGGAGATGTGCGGCGAGATCACCAGGCCGTTGTTCGGGAACAGCAGCGTGTAGCCATCGGCTGGCGCGCGCGCCACCAGCTTGGTGCCGAGCACCGCCGACGCCCCCGGCCGGTTATCGATCACCACGGTCTGGCCCAGCAGCTTTTGCAAGGGTTCCTGCAGCACGCGGGCCAGCACGTCGGTCGTCCCGCCCGGCGGATACGGCACCACGATCGTGACCGGCTTGCTCGGGAACGATTGCGCGAACACCGCAACCGGCCAGCACCCTAGACCCATGGCCAAAGCGGCCAGCAGACTGTGCGCGAAATTCTTAGGCAAGCTCATCGTTGGCACCTTTTCAACTCAGTGTCGACTCGGACATCGCCAGCGCGGCGAGCCGCGACCCGCCCAGCGCGTCGAGATAGCCCGATTGCGCGCCCGGGGCCCGGGCGTATTTCTGCAGATAGGCCGTGAAGGCCTCGGCGCTGGCGCTGGCCTTGACGTATTCCTTCAGGTGGCGCTCGTCCGAGCGGTACAAGCTGGGCGATGCGGTCGGGTGCGCACCCCAGGGCGCCTCGACCACCGCATCGACCATCACGCTGGGCAGCTTGGTCAGGTGGTTGTTGCGGCGGATGGTGTCGGTCGAGACGATACGGTCAACCGAGACGATCACCCGGCGCGAGGCCTGGGCCAGCATCGCATCGAAAAACGGCGAGCCCAGGAACTGCACGTTGCCGTACTCGTCGGCCTGCTGCGCATGGATCAGGCAGACGTCGGGCTTGATCGCCGGCGTGGCGTACATCTTGCGCTCGCCCGGCGCACTGGGCAGCGGCCGGTAGTGCTCGGGCGCGTGGCGCGGCAGGTCCGTGCCCAGGTCAGGGATGGGCGTGTAGGGCATGTCGCAGATCGCCGCGCGCAGCCCTCCAGCGATGGCCGGTCCATCGAGGTCGGTGACCTTGAGCGTGCCGGCCTCGGCCTGGCGGCGAAAGTGCGGCGCCAGGCCGAACGGCTCGAAGCTGATGAAGACGCAGACGGTGCTGCGAACGCATCCCGCGCCGATCAGCATGTCGGGTGCGATCGATCCTGGCGTGGGCACCAGGTCGAGATCGCGCGCGCCCTTGCGTATCAGCGCACGAACCAGCGCCATCGGCTGCGAATTGAAGATCCAGCCGCCGAGGCCGAGCTTGGAACCGTCGGCAATGTCGGCCACGGCCTCATCGAGTGAAACGAGTTTGCTGTTGCGCATGGAAGGTCTCTCGGCGGATTCAGGGGAACTTGCGCTTGAGCGTGCGGCGGGTGTCGACGCGCGTTCTGAGCAAGTCAAGCTCCTGGGCTGTGGGCATCACGGTCGTCGGCGGCACGCCCTCAACGACCAGGTCAAAACCGGTGGCGTCGCGAACCTGCTCCAGTGTGACACCCGGGTTCAGACTGCGCACCCTCATGGCCTTGGACTGGGGTTCGAAATCAAACACCCCCAGCGGTGACACCACCAGCTTAGGCCCACCGGCCGGGATCCCCATGCGCTCGCGCGAATCGCCGCCTTCCATGTGGCCCGCGCCGCACAGAAAGTCGACGCGCGGCACGAAGGCGCTGCGGTCGTGCCGCGTGACGACGATGTAGAAGCGCTTGGCCAGGCCACACAGCGCGCTGATGCCCACGGTGCCGGGGCCACGCACCCTGGGTTTGGACGGGTCGCCGACGACCACGGTGTTGATGTTGCCGAAGCGATCGACCTGCAGCACCGACAGGATCGCAAAATCGAAAAAGTGGATCTTCCAGTCGATGAAATCGATCATGTTGGGCAGGTCCATCCAGGACTCCGCCGATTCGATGTTGTCGTACTCGGCCGTCGACAACAAGTGGTCTCGGGTCGGATTGACCATGCCGCCGGGCCCCGAGATCCACCACAGGCGCGGCGCCTGCATCTGGCGCGCCAGATTGCAGGCGGCGACCTGGATGTCGGAGTTGGTGCCGATGATGACCTTCTCGCCATCGACCATGTCGCGCGCCAGCAGCACAGCCAGCGTTTCGCCCATGGCGCTCGATTCGGTATGTTCTGTCATGGGTATCAATTTTGGTTCAACCATTTTCAAATGCTAAGCATCAGCGCTCATCGTGTCAACCGCGAAGACCCGGCACCGGCAAGGCCGAGGCGGTCAAGGCAGAATCTATCGGTCCAACCATTAAATGGAGTCCATGGGATGGTACCAATGACCCAAGCACCCGATGCAACCGAGCTCAGCCGCTTGCTGCAACAGCGCTACAGCTGCCGCGGCTTCCTCGCCGAACCCGTGCCCAGGGCGACTCTGGAGCAGATCGTGGCGCTCGCGCAACGCACCGCCTCCTGGTGCAACGCACAGCCCTGGCGCGTTCACATCGCCTCGGGTGAGGCCACGCAGCGTTTTCGCGACGCGATGCTCGCGCCCGCGCAGGACGGCGAACCAGGCGCCGACTTCGCCTGGCCGCGCGAATACCAGGGCGTCTACCAGGAACGTCGGCGCGAATGCGGCCTGGCGCTGTACGACAGCGTGGGCATTGCGCGCGGCGACCGCGAAGCGTCGGCGCGCCAGTCGCGCGAGAACTTCAGGCTGTTCGGCGCCCCGCATGTGGTGCTGATCACCACCGACGAGGCGCTCGGCATCTACGGCGCGGTCGACTGCGGTGCCTACGTCGCCAACTTCATGCTGGCCGCCACCGCGCTGGGCGTGGCCACGATCGCTCAGGCGGCGCTGGCTTCACGGCCCCAGCGGGTGCGCGATTTCTTTTCACTAACGCCTGATCGGCGCGTCGTCTGTGGCATCTCGCTGGGATTCGAAGACCCTGCCCACCCGGCCAATGGCTTTAGAACCCGGCGCGCCGAACTGCCTGCGGTGGTCGACTGGCTGGACTGATCGCAAAGCCGCCGGTCTCAGACCCGACGGGGCCCGCCGGGGCCCGCCAGTGGCTCAGCCGATGATGCGCTCAGGCACCGCCAGATCGCTCCAATTCAGCTTCAAGCCGGGTCGAGGCCAGTCGATCGCGACCAAGCGGCCGGTCGTCGACAAGGTGATGTAAGCGGTCTTCAGGTCCTTGCCACCGAAGCAGATGTTGGTGGTCAGCCTGTCGGGCATGGGCAGATGCTCGACCGACAGGCCATCGGGCGAGATCACGGTGATGCCGCCGTTGTACAGCGTGGCGACGCAGACATTGCCGGCCCCATCGACCGCCAGCGAATCGAACAGCTGATAGCCGGCCAAGCCCGCGAGCAAGACGCCGCCATGGGGTGATCCCTCACGCCGCACGATCGCGCCAGGCCCCGAGAGCTCAAAGGCCCAAACCCGACCCGGCCCGGTCTCGGCCACATAGAGCCTGTCGCCAGCAGGCGACAGGCCGATGCCGTTGGGAGTGGTCATCGGCCGGACCATCTCGCGGATCTCGCTGCCGTCGATCTTTGCGTAGTAGACGGCGCCGATGTCCATGTCGCGCGGCCTGCGCTTGCCCAGGTCGGTGAACCAGAAACCACCCGCTGCATCGAACACGATGTCGTTGGGCCCGCGCAGCGGGCCGTCCACGGTGCCGCTGTAGAGCACGCGCACTTCACCGGTATGCAGATCGATGCGTTCGATGCGGCCACCGGAATAGTCGGCCGGCTGCATGCCTGGCATCAGACCGCCTTCGGGCGTCTTGTGCCATTCAAAGCCGCCGTTGTTGCACACATAGGCCGCGCCGTCAGGGCCGATCGCCAGACCGTTGGGACCCCCACCTGGCCGCGCGACCACCACCTTTCGCCCGTCGGGAAAGACGCGCGTCACATGGCCGGCCTCGATCTCGACCAACAGCACCGAACCATCGGCCAGCGCGACCGGGCCTTCCGGGAAACGCAAACCCTCGCAAATTGTCTTCATCGATCCTGCCCCTGTTGACTGAACGTCTCATGATGCCCAAGCATGCGCTCGAGCGCTGCCGGTCC
>CALQBT020000279.1 GCA_943328885.2 Bordetella parapertussis
ATCCTGGGTGCTGCAGCGGTGTTGGTTTTGGCCATCATCGTGGTGGCCTCGCTCAGTGGTCGCAGCAAAGACGATTACCGGGTGTTGTTCTCGGGCGTGGCTGAGCGCGACGGCGCATCGATCATCGCGTCCTTGCAGCAGATGAACGTGCCCTACCGGTTCACCGAGGGCGGTGGCGCGATCATGGTGCCGGGCCCGCTGGTTCATGAGACCCGGCTCTAGCTGGCCGGCCAGGGTCTGCCCAAGGCCGGTTCGGTGGGTTTTGAGTTGCTGGAAAACCAGAAGCTGGGCACCAGCCAGTTTGTCGAGCAGATCAACTATCAGCGCGGGCTCGAGGGCGAACTGAGCAAGACCATCCAATCGATCACCCAAGTCAAGATGGCCCGGGTGCACCTGGCGATTCCGAAAGCCTCAGCATTCAGCCGCGATGCCCAGCGCCCGACCGCGTCGGTGGTGCTGGCGCTGCATCCCGGGCGCTTCCTGGACGAGATGCAGGTCACCGCGATGACCAACCTGGTGAGCTCGTCGGTGCCGCAGATGAGCTCGCAATCGGTCACGGTGATGGACTCCGAGGGCAATCTACTCGCGCCCAACCTCAGCCGCACGGGTGCCTTGGGTCTCGACGCGGCCCAGCTCAAGTACGTCGCGGAGGTCGAGGCTGCGATCGCCAAGCGCATCGCGTCGATCGTCGAGCCGGTGGCCGGGCGCGACAACGTGCGAGCCCAGGTTTCGGTCGAGATGGATTTCACCCAGACCGACCGCACCGAGGAGAGCTTCAAGCCCAACTCGCCGCCGGAAAAGAGCGCGATCCGCAGCCAGCAAAGCCTGGAGGCCACGGGTCCGATCACCACCGCCGGCGGCATTCCAGGCGCACTGAGCAACCAGCCGCCGCAGCCTGCGCAATCGCCGATCGAGGCCAAACCAGCGACCCAGCAGGGCGCTTCGGCCCCGAATGCCTCGCCGCAGGCGACCCAGACCAGCAACGCCAACCGCAAGGAGTCGACCGTCAACTACGAGGTCGATCGCGCGATCCAGACTGTCAAAGGAGGTCGCGGCCAGGTCCGGCGTGTGTCTGCGGCGGTGATCCTGAACTACAAGAAAGGCGCCGACAAGGCCGGCAAGGCGACCTCGTTGCCCTTTGGGCCGGAAGAGCTCAAGCAGATCAACCAGATGGTGCGTGATGCGATGGGCTTCAGCCAGCAGCGCGGCGATTCGGTCAGCGTGGCCAATATCCCGTTCAGCGTCGAGCCGATTGAAGAGGTGCCTTTCTGGCGTGACCCGGGTGTGGTCGAGATGGCCAAGGATGCCTTCAAGGTCGCTTTGCTGGTCGGTGTCGTGGGCATCGTCTTCTTCTCGGTGGTGCGGCCGCTGCTGTTCCCGCCGCCGATACCGCCGGTCGACGAGACCCAGCGTCTGGACGAAGAGTTTGACGAGAAGATGAAGGCTGAGCTGGCGCAGATGACGCCGCAAGCGCGCGAGAAGCGCAGGCTCGAACTCGAACTCGACAAGGAACGTCGCCGCCTCGAGGAAGAAGAAAAGCGCATGCAAGAGGACGAAGCGCGCCTGCGTGTCGAGGAGGACAAGCGCCGCAGCGAGGATGAGCGCAAGCGACTGGACGAAGACAAGCAGCGCGAGTACGACGAATTGATCGCCTACGCCAAGGACTACGTCACCAAGGATGCGCGCGTGGTGGCGGCGGTCTTCAAGGACTGGCTGAGCCAAACCAACGACAAGCCCAAGACATGATGCTGCCCGCCACAATGCGCTGCGGCCCTGCCCGCGCGACCCATTGCCTGTTGAGGAGTCGTCATGGCCGATGACAACGACGGCGCGCCAGCTTCACCGAAAGCGCTGTCGCTCGCCGATGCGATGAAGGAGGGCGTCAAGGGCGCCCAGGGCACGATCACCAGCATCGCCGACCTCGATGGACCATCGAAATCGGCGGTGGTCTTGCTGGCCGTCGGGGCCGAGGCCGCTGCCGACGTGCTGCGCCAACTCACGCCCTTCGAGGTTCAGCGACTGTCGGCCAAGATGGCGGTGGTGCGTGCGCTGTCGCGCGACCTGGTGCTGGAGGTGCTGCGCGAGTTCAGGGACACCACCTCGAACAATGCCCAGGTTGCCTTCGACACCGACACCTTCATGCAGAACATGCTCGGCAAGGCGCTGGGCATGGAGGCGGCGTCTGACTTGCTCGGCCGGCTCGATTCGGCGGTCGACATGTCGGGCATCGAGACCCTCAAGCGCATGGAAGCGGACGTGCTCTACGAAATCATCAAGAACGAGCATCCGCAGATCATCGCCACGGTGTTCGTCTTTCTCGAGGCGCCTCAGGCTTCTGCGGTGTCCAAGCTGTTCTCCGAAGAAGAGCGCAACGAGATTTTGCTGCGCGTCGCGTTGCTGGAAAAAGTGCAACCTGCCGCGCTCAAGGAACTCAACGAAGTGATGGGCCGCACCCTGTCTCCCGATACCGATCAACGCCGGGCCCAGGTCGGTGGCGTGGGGCCGACCGCCGACATCCTCAACCTGCTGTCAGGTGGCATCGACCAGCAGGTGCTGACGCGAATCCGCACCTTCGACCCGGACCTGGCCGACCGCATCGTCGAGCACATGTTCACCTTCGAGGACCTGGTCGAACTCGAGGACCGCGCGCTGCAGACCCTGATGCTGGAGATTCCCCAGGCCCAGTTGGTGGTGGCGCTCAAGGGTGCCAGCCCGCGACTGCGCGACAAGCTGCTCAAGAACATGGCCAAGCGTGCGGCCGAGTCGGTGCGCGAAGAACTCGACACCAAGGGCCCTGTCAAGGTGCAGGAGGTCGAAGAGCAGCAGAAAGCGATCCTCGCCATTGGCCGGGTGCTGCAGGACGAAGGCCGCATCAGCATGCAGCGCGGCAAGCAGGCCGACTCCTTCATGTGACCGTGAGCGACATCTTTTCGAATGGCTGCCGCTGATCTGTTCCCGCCCCTTCGGTCCTGGGCCCCACCGTCTTTCGATCCGCCGCCACCGCCCGCGCCGCCACCGCCCGCGCTCAGCCAGGCCGAGATCGACGCCACGCTTGAGCAGGCGCGTGAGCAGGGTCAGGCCGAGGGCCACGCCCTGGGTTTGGCCCAAGGCTTGCTCGAAGGCCAGACGCGCGGGCTCGCCGAAGGCCGGGCCGAGGGCCACAAGCTGGCGTTTGAAACTGCGCGCCAACAGTTGCTCGACCTGACGACGGCGCTGCAGGGCTTGCTGGCCGAGCTCAGTGGACTGCCCGGCGCAATGACCGAGCCTATGGTTGACCTGGCACTGCTGGTGGCGCAACGCCTGAGCGGCAGCCATCAGTTCGAGCGCACGGCTTTCATGGCCGCGGTGCAGGAAGCGCTGATGCATCTGCCGATGCCCGGCGAGGCGTTGTTGATGCGACTGGGCCCGGCCGACGAGGCGCTTTGGCAGGAGGCCTTGGAACGTTTCGAGCTGCCCTTCGGGCACTCGCTGGTGATCGACCCGGACCTGCCGGCCGGCCGGATCTTCGTCGAAGTGGGGGGCACCCGGATGGACATCGGCCCGGCGGCGCGCATGGCACTGGTGCGCTCGGCGCTCGGCCTGCCACTTTCGACATGAGCGCCACGGCCACTGCCCGGGCTCTGGTGCGTCTCGGCTCGGCGCACCGGCGACTCGACAGCGCACCGACCTCGGTGCGTTGCGGCCGACTGGTCCGCGTCAATGGTTTGATCCTCGAGGTCGAAGGTCTGCCTTTGGAACTCGACCAGCGCGCGCTGATTCGCACCGGCGATGGCCGCACGATCGAGGCCTGCTGCGTGTCCTTCAATCACGGCGTGACCTATCTGATGGCCTTGGACGCCGATACCGCGGTCGGACCGGGCGCACTGGTCTACCCTGCCGGCACGCCAGCTGACACCGGCGGTCGCTTCGAGCTGATGGAGCGTCGGCGCGCGCTGCCGATCGGGATCTCGCTGCTCGGGCGCATCGTTGACGGCTTCGGCCGGCCGCTCGATGCCCTGCCGGTGGAGCTTTTGGCCGTGCCGGGACAGGGCAGCGGCAGGCTCAACCCCTTGCGGCGGGCCCAGATTCACCAGCCGCTCGACGTCGGTGTTCGGGCGATCAACGGCTTGCTCACGGTCGGCCGCGGTCAGCGCGTGGGCATTTTCGCCGGTACCGGTGTTGGCAAGAGCGTGCTGCTGGGCATGCTGGCGCGGCGCTGCGAGGCCGATGTCGTGGTGGTTGGTCTGATCGGCGAGCGCGGCCGCGAGGTGCGTGAATTCTGCGATGACATCCTGGGTCCCGAGACCATGAAGCGCTCGGTGGTGGTGGTGGCGACGGCCGACTCGGCACCGCTGGCGCGGGTGCGTGGCGCCTGGTTCGCGACCGATGTCGCGACCTGGTTCCGTGACCAGGGCCGCCATGTCGTGTTGATCATGG
>CALQBT020000280.1 GCA_943328885.2 Bordetella parapertussis
ATGTTGGTAAGCGGGCGCATGAGCCAGCGCAAACTGTTTGATCTCGTCGACGCTGGGCGCGGTGCCGGGGCTTGCGACGACGAAGGCGACCGGCAACTGCCCTTTGATCTCGTCAGCCAATGGCACGACGGCGCATTGCGCCACGCTTGGGTGACGTTCCAGCAGTTTCTCGACTTCACCGGGATGGATGTTTTCGCCGCCACACACCATCATGTCGTCGTCACGGCCGACGAAGAAGAAGAAGCCGTCCGCGTCGCGCCGCATCACGTCGCCGGTGTTGTACCAGCCTTGGTCGATACGCTTGGCGGTGGCCTCGGGCAAGTTCAGGTAGCCAGGCGTCATCAGGCGGCTGCGCAGGCAAAAAACGCCGTGGTTTTCGTTCGGGCCGTCCACCAGCTTCCACTCGATCTGCGGCACGGCATGGCCTAGCGACAGCTTGGGCCGCGGCAGACCCGCAGGGTGAGGGCCAAAGTTCAGCGGTCCGCATTCGGTGGTGCCGTAGCCGTTCATCACCTTGGCATTGGGAAACACTTGCGCCATGCGGTCGAAGAGTGCGTCGGTGGATGGCGCCGAGCCGGTGAAAAGAGACTGCACGTGTGACAGGTCGAGCTGCGCGATCGTCTCGATCTCGTTGGCCGCGAGCGCGAGCATGGTCGGCACGGAGGTTAGCACCTCGCAGCGCTCATCGGCTGCGGCTTGCAGATAGGCCTTGGCGGAGAAGCGGCACAGCAACACCACCGTACCACCAGCGACCGCCGTCAGCAGGCTCATCAGCAGGCCGTTCATGTGGTACAGCGGGGCCGCGATCAGCACGCGCTTGTCGCGGATCGGCGGGCCATTGACGACCAGAAGGTCCACGCCCCACACGTAGCTGCCATGCGTGAGTGGCACGCCCTTGGGCATGCCGGTGGAGCCCGAGGTGTAGAGGATGTAGGCCAGCTCTTCGTCGCGCATCACGGGCGAAACATGTTCGCCGGGTTCTTGCAACGCGGCCCAAGCGGCGGGATCGTCGATTCTTGCGCTCGACACCGCGCCCGCCATCGCTTCGCGTTGCTGATCGACCAGCATCAACGCGATCTGCGAATCGGTCTCGATGTGCGAAATCGTCTCGCGGGTGAGCTTGAAGTTGATGGGCACGGCCACCATGCCGGCGCGCAGAATGCCGATGAACGCCAGCAGGTAGTTGGCGTTGTTCGCCGCCAGAATCCCCACGCGTGTACCGCGCGCGAGACCGCGGCGCAGCAGCCCGCGCGCGATGCCGTCGGCTTGTGCGTGCAAGGCCGCGACGCTGATCACCCGCTTGTGCCCGTTCGCGTCGATCTCCACCAACCAGGGCCTGTCGCCCGGCGTGTCACGCGGAATCACTTCGCCCAGGTTGTGCAATGGTGTTGGCATGCTTGCATCAGCCCGGTGTGGAGCCGTAGCAGCCGCGACCCACGGCCGTCAGGCGACCTTGGTCGTCGAACACATCGATGTCCACCACGCCGACCGTGCGACCGACGCGCCGCGTCTTGGCCAGCGCCAGCAAATGGGTGCCTGTTGATGGGCGCAGATAGTCGACCCGGAAATTGATGGTCGGCACGCCGCCCTTGACCACCACGGCGACCGCGAAGTCACCCACTGTGTCGATGAGCGCTGCGATTGGTCCGCCATGGAATTGTCCTTGGATACCGCCGCCGCGCTCGAACTCGGCGCGCATCGGCATCTTCATCAAGATTTCACCTTTCTCGGCATCGACGCTGACGAGTTCGAGGTTCATGAAGGCAATGAACGGTGAGTTCTTGAGCCAAGATTCGATGATTTCCGGTGTCACTTCATGGGGCATCAGGCATCCTTCTTGTTCACGAATGAGGGCGGACGAAAGACTGTTCGAGCCAGTGATTGTGCCTGTCAGGCTGGCCATCGTTCAGGTATCGCCGCGAATCCAGAAAATTCGTGACGCCGGGGAGTCCTTGTGGCGCCGTGCGATCATCCATCTCGCTTGTCGCCTGCCAGAGACGACGATGCAGTCATTGCGAGATGTCAGAGCCGGTTTCTGGCGTGGTCTGGGGGTTCGTAGACATGCCAGGAAAGAGTCACGATGTCCGGTTTTGACACCTTGGAGTTTTTTGCTGAGACCTACCCGCAGGCGCGCGCAAAGTTCTTGCTTGCAGCGTCTCGGTCAGGCCGGGTGACATCCTATGTGCATCCCAGCGCGACAGGCCCCGACGGCGGTAGCCTGGCGATGGACGTGGCCTGCTTTGGCGCGGCCGATGCGCCCAAGGCCTACCTGGTGTTGTCGGGCACGCACGGCGGAGAAGGCTATGCCGGCTCGGCCGCACAGATTGCGCTGATGCACAGCGGCGCGCTCGACAAGCTTGGGCGCGACACCCGGGTTGTGCTGGTGCATGGGCTCAACCCCTATGGTTTTGCTCACTCGACACGCACCACCGAAGACAACGTTGATCTGAACCGCAACTTCATCGACTTTGCAGGCCGACTCCCGCGCAATGACCACTACCTTCAGTTGCACAGCGCGCTGTGCCCGGATGAGTGGACCGAAGCTTCGCGCGCGGCCACGCGCAGCGAGATCGATGCATGGATCGCCGAGCACGGCATGCAGGCCTGGATGCAGGCCATCATGATGGGTCAGTACGATGACCCGACGGGCTTGAGCTATGGAGGCCGTGCGGCGCAGTGGTCGCGCCGCACGCTAGAGACGGTGGTGAGAACCCATCTGGCGGGAACGCAGAAGCTGGGATTCATCGACTGGCATACCGGCCTGGGTCAACCCGGCCAGCCCTTCTTTCTCTGCTTCAATGCGTACCGCGACGCGCAGTGGGAGCGCGCCTGCGACTGGTGGGGTCGGGATCGCATCGAAACCAAGGATGGCTACCAGGGTGCCGAGCGGCCCGCTTACAGCGGGCTGGTGTTCCAAGGCGTGCAGCAGTTGATGGCGCCAGGCGAGATGACGGGCGCCGTCATCGAGTTCGGCACCCTCCCGATGGACCAAGCGCTCGACCAGATTCGGATCGATCGTTGGCTGAAGTTCGGCAAGCGCTCGCTTGACGCCGAGCAGCTTGGCGCGATGCGCCGCGCAGCGCGTGACGCCTTCACGCCGCCCGACCCCGTGTGGCGCCGCGGCGTGGCAGCGCATGCCACGGAGATTCAACTGCAAGGCCTGCGCGGCGTGGCGGCCTGGTAGGCTGTTCGGGCACTTGATAATGATCTATTGAAAATTTCACAGGGCCGCATGCCATGGAACTGAGCCTGGACCATTTCATCTATGCAGGCCGTGACCTTGAGGCGCTGAGCCAGCAGTTCGAGCACTTGACCGGCGTCGTTCCCGGCAAGGGGGGCCGCCATCCTGGCATGGGCACGCACAATGCGCTCGCATCGCTCGGACCGGACATCTACTTCGAGTTGCTCGCGGTCGACCCGACACAGACCGATACGCTCGATGGCACGATGGGCGCACGCCTCAAGGCCATGGGCGAGCCGCGATTGTTGGGCTACATGCTGCGCGGGCAGGAACTCGAGCGCCAGCAAGCGGTGCTCACCAAGTTTGGCATCGGCGCCGACCTGTTCGAGGCCTCGCGCAACGCCATCGACGGCAAGACCCTGCGCTGGCGTTTGTTGATCCCGCACGCCCACCCCCTGGGCGACTTCATCCCGAAGTTCATCGACTGGCAAGACACTGTCCATCCCGCCAAGACTTCGGCGGCCGGCTGCGCCTTCGAGCGCTTTGAGCTGGGCCATCCTGAGGCCGGCCAGCTCAACGATCTGCTCGGGGAGTTGGGCTCTGACTTGCGCGTGCAGTGCGCCAGTGCGGGCTACTTTCAATTGCGGGTCAAGGCGCCGAAGCAAACGATCGTGTTTGTCGGCTGAGCGCGCGCTCAGCGCTTGGCCAGACGGTGCGCTCCCGGGCTCACGATGGCCGGATGTCGGCTTGCTTGAGCAGTTTTTGCCAGATCGGCTTTTCTGCTCGATAGGTCTCGGCAAAAGCCTCCGGCGTGTTGCCGACGAAGTCCATGCCCAAGGCGGCGATACGCTCGAAGACTTCAGGCTCGCGGGCTGCGGCCACGGTCTCGGACGCCATGCGCCGAACCACGGCGATCGGTGTCTTGGCCGGCGCGCCGATGCCGATCCAGCCCGGGTTCATCTTGAAGACATCGGCGTCCAGGCCTTGCTCGGCAAATGTCGGCACGTTCGGCATCGACGGGTGACGCCTGGTGCCGGTGATGGCCAAGAGCCTGAGCTTGCCCGCCTCGACCTGCGGCTTGGCTGTGGCGATGGTGACAAAGCTTAGCGGCAGCTGGTTGGCCAGCAGATCCTGCACCATCGGTGCCTCGCCTTTGTAAGGCACATGGACCATGCCGGCGTCGTAGGTGGTGTTGATGTGCTCCGACGCGACA
>CALQBT020000281.1 GCA_943328885.2 Bordetella parapertussis
CGGCCGTGCTCGGCCTTGAACCCACGGGCCGCGCGCAAGATCGACGGGCAACTGCGGGCGCGAAGGCCCGCAGCGAACTCGCTGCCTACAAAGGCAAGGCGGTGGTCTTTTTCACCGTGCGCAGCACCAGCATCGAGTTTGATCTCAGTACACCCGGCAAGCGCGGCAACACCTCGGCATGAAGTCGCTCCAAATCCTCGGCATCCCGGTAGGCGAATCGCACCAGGTAGTCATTGGCGCCAGCAACATAAAAGCAGTCCAGGATCTCTGGCGTGTCGCGCACCGCCTGTTCGAACAGTTCTTGCTGTTGCGCCTGGGTGCTCTCGAGGTTCACGATCGTGTAACTGGTGCCATAGCGCCCCACTCGCCTGGGGTTGAGCAAGGCCACGTAGCGGTCGATCACACCGCTCTCCTCGAGCATTTTGACCCGTCGCAGGCAGGCCGAAGCCGACAGATGCACGCGCTGCGCCAAGTCCTGGTTGGACACCCTGCCGTCCTGTTGCAGTTCCGTCAGGATGTGCCGGTCTGTTGCATCCAGTTTCATCTCCGGGTTGATTTTCAGCATGAAATTTCGAGCCTCCGCGATTTATTCGCATGATATTGCGTCAACAGGGCCTGACGGGACTCAAGACGCGAACACATTGCGCGCGCTCTTGCTTAAACTTCAAACTTCGTGTCGTGGCGCGCCCACACCCCGTCCAGTCACCAACAGGAGTCCCTCATGAACAAAGCCGTCGACCCCGCCCTGATGCAAGCCGCCGAAGCCACCGGCAGCCAGAAGATGGACGCCTACTGGATGCCCTTCACCGCGAACCGGCAATTCAAGAAGAACCCACGGCTTCTGACCAAAGCGTCGGGCATGCATTACTGGACAGATGACGGCCGCCAGATTCTCGACGGCGTGGCAGGCCTGTGGTGCGTCAATGCCGGCCATGGACGGCCGAAGATCGTCAAGGCGATCCAGGACCAGGCGGCTGAGATGGATTTCGCGCCGCCCTTCCAGATGGCACATCCGAAGGCCTTCGAACTCGCCGACAAGGTCGCCAAGCTCACACCGGCGGGCCTGAACAAGGTCTTCTTCACCAACTCGGGTTCCGAGTCGGTAGAGACGGCACTGAAGATGGCCCTGGCCTACCACCGCGTGCGCGGCGAAGGCCAGCGCACCCGACTGATCGGCCGCGAGCGCGGCTACCACGGTGTGAACTTCGGCGGCATATCGGTCGGCGGCATGGTCGCGAACCGCAAGCATTTCGGCGCCATGCTGGCCGGCGTAGACCACATCCGTCACACCCATGACCCCATTCGCAACGCTTTCTCGGTCGGCCAACCCGAACACGGCGCCGAGCTCGCCGAGGATCTTGAGCGTCTGTGCGCACTGCACGACCCCAGCACGATCGCTGCGGTGATCGTCGAACCCGTAGCAGGTTCGACCGGCGTGCTGGTGCCACCCAAGGGCTATCTGAACAAGCTGCGCGAGATCTGCGACAAGCACGGCATCCTGTTGATCTTCGACGAGGTGATCACCGGTTTCGGCCGCACGGGCAAGCCCTTCGCGGCCCAGACCTTTGGCGTTACCCCCGACATCATCGTGATGGCCAAGGGCCTGACCAACGGCAGCGTGCCGATGGGTGCGGTGGCCGTCAAGCAGAGTATCCACGATGCCTTCATGAATGGCCCAGAGCATTTGATCGAGTTCTTCCACGGCTACACCTATTCCAGCCACCCGCTGGCTTGCGCTGCCGGCTTGGGCACGCTCGCCACCTACGAAGAAGAGGGTCTGCTCACGCGTGCCGCTGAGATGCAAGGCTACTTCGGTGACGCCGTGCATTCGCTGCGGGGCGAGCCCAACGTGATCGACATCCGCAACATCGGCTTGGTCGGTGGCATCGAATTGGCATCGCTGCCGGGTGAACCGGCCAAGCGCGCTTTCAACATCTTCCTGGACTGCTATGAGCGTGGCGTGATGCTGCGCACCACCGGGGATACCTTGGCGCTGTCGCCTCCTCTGATCATCGAGCGCGGGCAAATCGACCAACTCGTCGACACGGTTCGCGGCGCGATCCGGCGCAACGCCTGAACCTCTCCGGCAGCGGCAACACTCCGGCAAGTCGGGCCTGACCCCGGCTTGCGCGGCGGTGCCGGTTCGCGGTCCGGCAGAGCTGTCGGGTGCTCGGCCTGAAAGTCCCATCGGCCACCGCTGTCGCCTAGCGGGGAGCATCCACGCGCGCAGCGCCCAGGTCAAAGCGCTGATCCGGCTCAGAACAGTCCGTCAAATGCTCTCATCATGAGATTTCCGCGCGCAGTCGCTGCGCAAAAGATCAGAATCAAGGCATTGCGGAACGCGGGAGCCCCCGATGAAGGATCTTCGAGAGCAACTTGCAGCCAAAGGCGTGCACACGCTGATCGTGCAATTCACCGACATCGAAGGCGTGGCGCGCGGCAAGTTCGTGCCGCTCGCCCACTTGGATGACTTGCTGACCGACGGGGTCAGCTTTTCAGGCCCTTCGATCACCGGCACCGGCCTGCCGCGCTGCGGACCGCGCTCGCAGTATTGGGCGCGCGGTTCGGCCAGTACCGCCCAGGCGCTGCCCTGGATGCCGGGCTATGCGCGCGTTGTCTGTGACGGTTTCGTCGCCAACGAGCCCTTCGAAGCCTGCCCGCGACAAGTCCTGAGGCGACAGGTCGCCGCGCTCGCGGCCAAGGGTTGGCATCTGCGCACCGGCATCGAACCCGAGTTCTTTCTGCTCAAGCAGGTCGCAGGCCGATGGCTGCCGGCCGACGACGCCGACCGCCTGAGCAAACCCGGCTACGATCTCAAGAGCCTGCCGCGACAGCGCGGTTTTCTACAGGCTCTTCAGCAAGCGCTGGAGGCCTGCGGCCTCGACGTGCTGCAACTTGATCACGAGGATGCACACGGCCAGTACGAGGTCAACTTCGGCTTTGACGAGGTGCTGGCCAGCGCCGACCACCTCATGCTGTTCAAACAGGCGGCACACGCGCTGGCCGAGGCCCAGGGCATGGTGTTCTCGATGATGCCCAAGCCATTTACCGACCAACCCGGCAGCGGCATGCATTTCCATGTCTCGATGTGGTCGGGCAGCCCACATGACCGCCATGGCAACGCGCGCAACCTGTTCGTCGCGCACCGTGCCGACGGTTCGATCAACAAGTCCGAAGCGCTGTCGGAGTTGGGCCAGCAATTCGCTGCAGGCGTGCTGGCGCATTCGACCGCGCTGTGCGCGCTGGCAGCTCCCACCGTCAACAGCTACAAGCGACTGGTGATGGGCGCGCCGATCTCGGGCACCAGTTGGGCGCCGCTGTTTGTCTCACAGGGCCCGAACAACCGCACCGCGCTGCTGCGCATCCTGCCCGGCCGCTTCGAGTGGTGCCTACCCGACACCAGCACCAACCCTTACCTGGTCAGCGCCGCGCTGATCGCCGCCGGACTCGACGGCATCGAACGATCGCTCGTGCTGCCCGACGCGGTGGAAGACGATTTATTCGAACTCAATCGACTCGAGATCACCGAGCGCGGCTTGGCCTTGCTGCCGCAAAACCTGGGCCACGCGCTGGACGCTTTGGCCGCCGACCCGGTGATCACCGCCGCACTCGGCCCGCTGCTGAGCCAGCAGTTCATCGATCTCAAGCGCGATGAATTCACAGCCCATGCCCGTCATGTCAGCGATTGGGAATTGCATCGCTATGCGGCGACATTCTGAGACCAGGCTGAACGTGGTGCCGGCACCGCGTGCGAATGCCTGGACGGCCGTGCGCCGATGAAGGATCAGCGCCCGCCGCTGCTCGCCTACGCCTGCCTGGCTGCCAGCATGATGTTGGTGGGCTGCTATGTGGGTGCATCGCGCCTGTTGGTGGCTGCGCTGCCAGTGTTTCTGCTGGCCTGGCTGCGCTTCGGTATTGCAGCGGTCGCGATGCTGCACTGGGTACGGCGCGCGCCCGGCGAGGCCGTGCTGTCGGCGCATGACCGGCGGCTGCTGTTTTGGGAGAGCTTTCTCGGCAACTTCTTGTTCTCGATTTGCATGCTCTCGGGGGTGGCGCTGACCTCGGCCTTGTCGGCAGGCGTGGTGATGGCGGCGATGCCGGCTGCGGTCGCGCTGCTGTGCCGCGGCTGGCTGGGTGAGCGCATCAGCCGACGCAAACTGTTGGCGATCGGCTGCGCGGCGTTGGGCATCCTGGTGCTCGCGATGGCCAGGGCGGAGCAGTCCGGCAGCGCGGCCGCTGCAGTCCAACCCAGCACCGGCACCAACGGCTGGCCCGCTGCCTGGCCTCAGGCTTGGGCACCCTGGGCCGGCCACACGCTGCTGCTCGGTGCGGTGTTCTGCGAAGCGGCTTATGTGGTGATCGGCAAGCGCTTGACCCGC
>CALQBT020000282.1 GCA_943328885.2 Bordetella parapertussis
CTCGCCGCCGCGCTGGTCCAAGCACTGCAGGCCCAGGCGGCGGTGCAGCGCTGGGTCACTGCGCTCGAGATCGCCGGGCCCGGCTTCATCAACCTGCGGCTGTCCGACGCCGCCAAGCAAGCCGTGGTCGCCGAGGTGCTGGCCGCCGGCAGCTCGTTCGGCCAACGCCCGCCCAACGGCAAGAAAATGATGTGCGAGTTTGTCTCGGCCAACCCGACCGGCCCACTGCACGTGGGCCACGGTCGCCAGGGCGCGCTGGGTGATGCGATCTGCCGGCTCTACGAGTCCCAGGGCTGGGCGGTGACTCGCGAGTTCTATTACAACGACGCGGGCGTGCAGATCGCCACGCTGGCGCGCTCGACCCAAGCCAGGATCCAGGGCCTGAAACCCGGCGACGACGGCTGGCCGACCGACGCCTACAACGGCGACTACATCGCCGACATCGCCGCCGATTTCCTGGCCGGTGCGACGGTGCATGCCGACGACCGGGCGTTCAGCGCCAGCGGCGACCCGGACGACATCGATTCGATACGCCAGTTTGCGGTGGCCTACCTGCGCCACGAGCAAGACCTGGACCTGCAAGCCTTTGGCGTGCAGTTCCAGAACTACTTTCTCGAATCCAGCCTGTATCTCGACGGCAAGGTCGACGACACCGTCGCACGACTGAAGGCCGCCGGCAAGACCTTCGAGGCCGACGGCGCACTGTGGCTGCGATCGACCGACTACGGCGACGACAAAGACCGGGTGATGCGCAAGTCCGACGGCAGCTACACCTACTTCGTGCCCGATGTCGCCTACCACATCGACAAGTGGCAGCGCGGCTTCGACAAGGTGATCAACGTCCAGGGCACCGACCACCACGGCACCATCGCCAGGGTGCGCGCCGGCCTGCAAGCGGCTGCCGTGGGCATCCCGCAGGGCTGGCCCGACTACCTGCTCAACAAGATGGTCACGGTGATGAAGGGCGGGGTCGAGGTCAAGATCAGCAAGCGCAGCGGCGGCTATGTCACGCTGCGTGATCTGATCGAGTGGACCAGCCGCGACGCGGT
The DNA here is from genome assembly GCA_943328885.2 of Bordetella parapertussis. Taxonomy (GTDB): domain Bacteria; phylum Pseudomonadota; class Gammaproteobacteria; order Burkholderiales; family Burkholderiaceae_C; genus Pseudaquabacterium; species Pseudaquabacterium parapertussis_A. The sequence continues at coordinate 1,050 of CALQBT020000282.1, forward strand.
GCGCTTCTTCCTGATCAGCCGCAAGGCCGACACCGAGTTCGTGTTCGACGTCGACCTGGCGCTCAAGGCCAATGACGAGAACCCGGTGTTCTATGTCCAGTACGCGCACGCGCGCATCTGCTCGGTGCTGGCGCAATACGCGCTGCGCAGCGGCAAGAGCGTCGACCAGGTGCCGGGCACCGGCGCTGACCTGTCGCTGCTGATCGCGCCCACCGAGACCGCGCTGATGCTCAGGCTCGCAGCCTACCCCGACATGCTCAGCGCCGCCGCGGCAGGCTTCGCGCCCCACGACGTCGCGTTCTACCTGCGCGACGTCGCCGCGGCCTTGCACAGCTGGTATGGCGCCGAGCGCTTTCTGGCCGACGACCCGGCATTGGCCGCCGCGCGGATGGCGCTGCTGGCAGCAGCCCGCCAGGTGCTGCGCAACGCGCTGGCGATGATGGGGGTGAGCGCGCCTGATGCGATGAACCGCGAAGCCGTCGAGTTGGTCGCCGTGCCATGAAGTCGCAGCGCGGCGGTTTTTTGGTGGGTCTGGTGCTGGGCTTGTTGATCGGCCTGGGCGTGGCCCTGGGCGTGGCGCTCTACATCACCAAGGCGCCGATACCCTTCATCAACAAACTGCCACAGCGCAGCGCCGAGCAGGACGCCGCCGAGGCCGAGCGCAACAAGCACTGGGATCCGAACGCGCCGATGGCCGGCAAGAATGCAATGCGCGCGCAGCCCGCCAGCTCGGCCGCCAGCGCCGCCAGCGAACCTGCGGCTGCGCCGGCACCCAGCGCCGAACCCGCTGTGCCAGCCTCCCAGGCCGCGCCGCGCAGCATGCGCGATCCAGCGGCCTTGCTGGGCGATCGGGCCGCGGTGCCGGCGCCGGCGGTGGCAGCTTCGAAGCCGGGCAGCCCAGCAGCAGCGATCGCAAGCTTTTTCGTGCAGGCCGGCGCCTACGCCAAGCCCGAGGACGCCGAGGCCCAGCGCGCCAAGCTGGCCTTGATGGGCTTTGGCACCAAAATCACCGAACGTGAACAGGCCGGTCGCACCGTCTTTCGTGTACGCCTGGGCCCTTTCGACCACCGCGAAGCGGCCGAAGATGCCCAGACCAAGCTGTCGACCGCGGGCATCGAGTCCAATCTGGTGCGGGTCGAGCGTTGAAGCCTGTTGTCATATCAGCCACCGAAAGGGTCCGTCGATGAACCGCCGAAAATGGGTACTGTGCGCCGCCGGCGCAACGCTGACCGGCCTGTCCTGGCCGCTGCAAGCCCAGGGTGGAACACCCGTCGAAGGCCGGGATTACCTGCGGGTGGCGCAAGCCGTGCCGGTGCCCGAGGGCAAGATCGAAGTGGTCGAATTCTTCGGCTACTGGTGCCCGCACTGCCATGCGTTCGAGCCTTTGCTCGATGCCTGGTCGAAAAAACTGCCCGCGCAAGTCAGCTTCCGGCGCATCCCGGTGGCCTTCAATGCAGCGCATGAGTTGGCGCAGCGCCTGTATTTCGCGCTTGAGGCGCTGGGGCTGGTCGAGACCTTGCACCGCAAGGTATTTGCCGCGCTGCATGTGCAGCATCTTCGGATGGACAAGGACAGCGACATCGTCAGCTGGGCCCAGGCCAACGGCGCCGATGCGCCCAAGATCCTCGACGCGATGAAGAGCTTCTCGGTCGCCACCAAAGCCCGTCAGGCCAAACAACTGGCCGAGGCCTACAAGATCGACGGCGTGCCCACGCTGGGCATCCAAGGCCGCTACATGACCTCGCCATCGATCGCCGGCACGCCGGAGCGGGCGCTGGCCGCAGCCGACGCGCTGATCGCCCAATCGCGCAAGTCCTGACGCGGCGGGCAAGGGTCCAGGCACCTGAACCGGTGGCGTCGAAGCCGCCGATGCCCGACCTCGCAAGCTTGGCAATCCAGGACTTCGGTCTAGAATGAACTGCAAGTTTTGTGCCCATTGATGTTTACCCTCATCCGCTCACCGTTGATATTGCTGCTGGCAGGCACAGCCTTGCTGTGCGCGACAGCCATGGCCGAGAAGGCCGACCGCAGCAAACCGATGGTCCTGGAGTCCGAGCAACCCTGCACGGTCAACCTGCTCAAGCGGACCAGCTTGTGCAGCGGCAACGTGGTGGTCAGCCAGGGCACGCTGCAGATCCGCGCCGACCGGCTCGAACTGCGCGAGACGCCCGAAGGCCACCAGATGGCGCAGGCCAGCGGCGGCGACAAACTGGCGACCTACCGGCAAAAGCGCGACGGGGTCGACGAGGTGGTCGAGGGCCAGGCGCAGCGTATCGACTACGACAGCCGATCCGGCACGCTGCGCTTCGAGGGCCAGGCCCAGGTCCGGCGACTGCGCGGCGCCGTGCTGGCCGATGAGATCACCGGTGCGGTCGTCGTCTGGGACACCGTGGCCGAGGTCTTCAATGTGCGCGGCGGTGCGGTCAGCCCGGACAACCCCAGCGGCCGGGTGCGGGCCGTGATCGCGCCGCGCGCCGTCACCGAAGCGGCCTCGGCCACCAGCAATGGCCTGAAGACCTCGCCCAGCCTCGGTGACCGGCGATGATCCGCGGCAGCTCAGTCGCGGCGCCAGCCACCAGCCGGCTGGAGGTCAGCGGTCTGCAAAAACACTACGGCTCGCGCAAAGTGGTCCAGGATGTGCATCTGGCCGTGGGTGCCGGCGAGGTGGTGGGCCTGCTCGGGCCCAACGGCGCGGGCAAGACGACCACTTTCTACATGGTGGTCGGTCTGGTGCGGGCCGATGCCGGCGAGATCCGCATCGACGGTGTCTCGGTGCAGCACAAACCGATCCACCAGCGCGCTCGCATGGGCTTGAGCTACTTGCCCCAGGAAGCCTCGATCTTTCGCAAGCTCACGGTCGAGGAAAACATCCGCGCCGTTCTTGAGCTGCAGGTCGGGGCCGACGGACGTGCGCTGAAATCCGAGGCGATCGAGCGTCAGCTCGAGCAGCTGCTGCGCGAGCTGTCCATCGACAAGCTGCGCGACTCACCCGCGCCGGCGCTGTCGGGCGGCGAGCGGCGCCGGGTCGAGATCGCCCGCGCGCTGGCCACCCAGCCGCGTTTCATCCTGCTCGACGAGCCCTTTGCCGGCGTCGATCCGATCGCGGTGATCGAGATCCAGCGCATCATCGGCTTCCTCAAACGCCGCGGCATCGGCGTGCTGATCACCGACCACAACGTGCGCGAGATGCTCGGCATCTGCGACCGCGCCTACATCATCAGCGAAGGCCGGGTGCTCGCCGAAGGCACGCCGGCCGAGATCATCGAGAACGCCGACGTGCGCCGGGTCTACCTCGGCGAGCATTTCCGGATGTGATCCGGGACGAG
>CALQBT020000283.1 GCA_943328885.2 Bordetella parapertussis
ATGCGCCTTGATGATAGACAGGTCCGATAAATGCGAGACCGTAACAAAATAGCACGGTCGACATCGTCGCATATTCTTCGAAAAATTTCTCATAGCTGTAATCTCGGTAGCGCCGGGTCTTGGCCATGAACTGACTGTGGAATGCCCGCAATACCTTGTGCAGATTGTCGCCAGCGTAGACCTCGGGCAAGACCGAGCCGCTGCTCATCAGATAGGCCAGATCCGACGGCACCGGGCCGCGGAACATCAGCTGGTAGTCGATGCATAGCCAGCCGTGCGGATATTGCTGATCGGGTGTGCAGAAGAACAAGTTGTCGCCCCGCAGATCGCCGTGCGACAGCGTACAGGTTGCGCCGTTGGCTGGATTGACTTTGTGGAAGAAGGCATCCAGCCTTTTGGTGAACATCTCGCAGATTCCCGGGCCACCCAGGTACTCATCCCAGCGTATGGCGCCGGCAAAGCTGTTGACGCCGATGTTGGTGACCTTGTCCATCAACCTAGCTGCTGCGGGCATGCCTGTCTTGTAGATCGACAGGTTTTTCTCCGAGGTCCACAGTTCGACACCGATCTTCGCGAGTTGGTCTGCTTTGGGTCCGGTGTCGCAACCCTCCCAGGCGACGGCCATGTCGACCAAGCCCGAGATCATCTTCAAAACCTCGTCGAGATTCAATTCCTTCTCGTGCACCTTGTGCGTCGCAAAGGCATCTGCATCGTCCATCACCAGCACCCAGCGGTCATTGACCGGGTCCGATGCGGCGAGGTGGACTTTGGGTCTTGAATAGAAGTCCGCCGCCGGGAAGGTATAACCGGCAATGTCCTTGGTGAACATGTCGCGCATGGCCTCTTTGGGCAATAACTCGAACGGCGGCCAGGTCTTGACGATGAACGAGACTGGCGCGTCGGTGGGGTTCTTGTAGCGGCATTTGACGCGTTTGATCGCCGAGAAATAGCCGGCTGTCATGCCGACATCCTGTTCCTCTTGCGAGACCACTTCATTGTCCGCGGCGATCGCGCCGCTTTGTCGCAAGACCTGGGTCATGAAGTGCGCATCGGCGTCGGCCAGACCTTTTGGAAGTATCAGCGCAGAGGAATTTTTGGTCATTTTGATGAATTAAAATTAAATATGATTAAATTAATCTAAATTGATTGATGGATTGTTATATTTCTTGGAGGTCAATATTTTTCCGTTGTCTTTATTGGCGGGCTGTGCATTGGCCCGCCGCGCGGCATTGGGGCTGGCCTGACGACCGGCACGCAAGGCCGGGATGGATCGCCCTCATGCAGGCTGCCGAGGGCGGGTGAAAGCGACTCTGCGCCGCTGGGCCGCCATCGGCGCTTGTTGCCAGTGGCGGCGGATGCCGACGCCCCGCGAATTTCCGCCTGAAGCCTGCTTTCAGTCCTTAAGAAAACCTTTAATAACCCTTAAAAGTGAAGGTCTTGCTGAAGCGCGCCTAAGGCCTAAAAACCGTAGAGTGCGTAAAACGCCAAAGGCTCTATGCCAGACGCTGCACCCCTGGACTGCCCCGATTGCCGGTTTGGCCGCTTCGAGCTGCTGACTGCTGATCGCCTGTTGCTGGCCGACGGTCATGTGGTGGTGATTGGTGGCCGGGCTTTCGACTTGCTGCTCGTGCTGGTCGCTCATGCCGGGCGCCTGGTCAGCAAGAGCAAGCTGCTGTTGCTGGTCTGGCAGGGCGTGGTGGTCGAGGAGAACAACCTTCAAGTGCAGGTCTCGGCGTTGCGCAAGCTGTTGGGTCGCGATGCGCTGGCGACCGTCCCCGGCCGCGGTTACCGCTTCGAGTTGAAGGTCCAAGGCGTCCGTGGCGCCAAGCCTGTGCTGGCGTCGACGCCTGGCGAGCCGGCTTTCTATGGCGCCGCGGTGACGCGTGCGCTGTCCAACCTGCCGGCGCGGATCGCGCCGCTCTACGGCCGGACGCCAGAGGTAGAGGCGGTCTTGGCGTTGATGCATCGGCATGCCGTCGTGACACTCGTTGGCGCCGGCGGTATCGGCAAGACCAGCGTTGCGCAAGCGGTGGCCGCGCGGATTGCAGCCGATCGTGCGGCTGATTTTCCGGACGGTGTCTGGTGGGTCGAACTGGTGTCGGTTGCCGATGGCGCGTCGGTCGCGCCGGCAGTGGCACGGGTGCTTGGCGCGCAAATCAGCGCCGAGCGGCCGGCGGTCGGGACGGTCGCCGCGGTGCTGGCGCCGTTGCGGCTGCTGCTCGTGCTCGACAACTGCGAACACCTCACCGATTCGGTGGCGAGCTTGGTCGACACCCTGACCGCTGCCTCGCCCGGACTGCTGGTGCTGGCGACCAGCCAGGAGAGCCTGAAAGCGCGCGGTGAACAGGTTTACCGATTGGGCACCTTGGCGGTCCCCGCCACCGACGCCGATGCGACGCAAGCCGGCGCGGTAGAGCTGTTCGTCGCTCGGGCGCAGTCGGTGAGCCCCTGGTTCACACTGAGCACGGAGAACACCGCGGCGGTCGTTGAAGTCTGCCGCCGGCTGGACGGCATTCCGCTGGCCATCGAGCTGGCGGCTGCGCGCATGCCGCTGCTGGGTGCCGAGGGCTTGCGCGCCCGTCTGGGTGAGCCTTTCAAAGTGCTGACCGGCCGTGCGCGCAAGCCGTTGGGGAGGCACCAGACGCTGCGTGCGACGCTCGAATGGAGTCATGGCCTGCTCACGCCCGACGAGCAGACCGCTTTCCGCAGGCTCTGTGTCTTTGCGGGCAACTTCACGCTAGAGGCCGCACAACATGTCGTGCAGGATGCGCGCATCGATGCCTGGGCTGCGCTCGATCTGTTGGGCGTGCTGGTCGACAAGTCGTTGGTGCTGGCCGAGGGCGACCCGGTGCCGCGTTACCGATTGCTCGAGACCACGCGCGCTTATGCGCTGGAGCGGCTGAATGCGGCGGGCGAGAGCGGCGCTGTGCGGCTGCGGCATGCGCAGGCGCTGTTGAGTCTGCTGACAAGTTTTGAGACCGTGGACTTGCCGCTGGATGCCTTGTACGCCGGGGCGATGGCGGGCGCTGTGGCAGAACTCGACAATCTTCGGCAGGCGCTGGCCTGGTCCGCAGGCGCTGCCGAAGGCGCGGAATTGGCCCTATCGCTGGCCGGCGAGTCCTTCGCGGTGTGGAGCGGCGCTCATTTGCAGTCTGAGGGACTGGTGTGCCTGCTGGGCTTGCGGCCGCTGCTGCAGGTGGGCTTGCCGCCGACCATTGTTGCGCGCTACTGGCTCAATATCGCCGAGCTTGGCATGTTCTCGACCCGACGCGAATCCTACGACGCTGCCACTATCGCTGCCGACCTCTACCGGCAGTTGGGTGACACCGGTCTACTGTTCGATGCGCTGATCCAGGGGGCGGCCCAGGGCATTCGCTTCGGAACACTGGAGGCGATTGCGGTCTGCATCGAAGAAGCGACCGGGCTGGTCGGTCCGAACTGGTCAGCGACGCGCCGCGCGATGTTGGAGTTTGTACGTTGGCGCTGGCTTTGTGCCCAAAGCCGGTTCGACGAGGCGATCGCCGCTGCACAGAGGCAGGTGGAATACCTGCAGCATGGCGGTCATGAGATCGCCATGCAAAAGAGATTCGTGTGCCACGCCTATGTGGAGAGCCAACTCGGGCAGGACGATGCAGCACTGGCGCACGCTCAAAGCGCGATCGCGCGGCTTGAGATCCTCGGCGCCGGTTTTGAGACCGGCCATCTGTGGGTCATCGTGGCGACGACGCACATCATGCTCGGTCAGATCAACGATGCCGTTGCTGCGTGCCGCACCGGCTTTGCGATGTTGGTCCGCATCGGCGATCAGCTTCGCATATTCAAAGTCTTTGCGCTGTGCGCTGCGGTCCAGGGTCGGCTTGGCGATGCGGCGCGCACTGTCGGTTTCATTGAAGCCGCCCGCACGTCGGTCGGCTCTATGGGCGACTCTCAATGGACCCGCACGAATGATCGGCTCAATGGCTTGTTGGTGTCAGGGCTCAGCCCCGAGGAACTGGCCGCGTTCAAGACCGAGGGCGCGGCAATGACGGAGTCGGTGATCGTCAAGCTGGCGCTGGGTGCGCCCTGATATGCGCTGATGGCTGATCGATGGGCCAGGCGCGGTGCGCCTTGGTGCCAGGGTTGAGTCAGCGGACCCCGGCGACGGGGTCGACCGGGTTTTCACCGGTGACTGCGTTGGGTCAAACGGCAAGAATGGCGACCATGCCGGTTTCGCTGCTCAGCGTTGCTGATCGAGGCGCGTTGTCCAAGCGCGGATTCCGGAAAAGTGTAGATACCGGAAAAGCGCTGGGTCGATCGGCGTGTGGCGGTGTCTGCCGGTAAGCTTGACCGGACTCCTACACTTGGCCCATCAAGCGAAGTCGACGCCA
>CALQBT020000284.1 GCA_943328885.2 Bordetella parapertussis
CGAGCAAGCGCTCGAGCAAGCCTTGGGCACTGCCGATGCCGGGGCTGCCGCGATGCCTGACGATGCCGTGCACGCTGCGGCCGGGCCAGACGCTGCGGATGACGACGATCCACCGTTTTGATGGCCTGGCACTTGCCGCCTTGAACGCATCGTCTTGAATTTCGCAGCGTTGATCGAAAAATCGATCGCAGATGGGCTGAAACCAACATGAAAAAATCTGCCGCCGGCGGGCTTGTCTATTCCACCGACAGCGGCCGGATGTGCCCGGCCTGCCGCCAGCCTCAGCTGCGCTGCGCCTGCAAGGCCGCAGCAGCGCCAGTCGGTGACGGTGTGGTGCGGGTCAGCATGCAGACCAAGGGCCGAGGCGGCAAGGCGGTGACGCTGGTGCGCGGATTGCCGCTGGACGCCGAAGCGCTGTCGGCGCTTGGCAAGCGGCTGAGGACGGCTTGTGGCTCGGGCGGCACCGTCAAGGACGGGGTGGTCGAGCTGCAGGGTGACCACTGCGAGCGGGTGATCGTCAGCTTGAAGGCCGAGGGCTGGCAGGTCAAGCGGGCAGGCGGATGAAGGTGGCAGCTTGACAGTGAATGCTTGATGGCGGCGTGGCCTGTCCGGCGATGAGCGACCCCTGCTACCGCGTCGCGGTGCGAACGCTGTGCGAGTTCGCTGCCAAACAAGGCGACCTCGACCTGCGCTTCACGCCATCGCCGACTTCGCAACAAGGCATCGCAGGCCATCAGGCCGTCGCCGCTCGCCGTGGGCCTGCGTACCGCGCCGAGCTGCCGCTGAGCGGCGAATACCGCCAGCTCAGCGTTCGGGGTCGTGCCGACGGCTATGACCCTGAGCAGCTGCTGCTCGAAGAGATCAAGACCTACCGCGGCGACATCGACCGGGTGCCAGACAACCACCGCCAGCTGCACTGGGCCCAGGCCAAGGTCTACGGCCACTTGCTGTGCCAGCAGCTCGACCTGCCGTCGCTGACCGTCGCGCTGGTCTATTTCGACGTCGGCTCGCAGCAGGAGGCGGCGCCGCTGCGCCAGGCTTGCAGCGCGCAGTCGCTGCGTGAATTCTTCGAGGCCTTGTGCGAGCGTTTCCTGGCCTGGGCCGACCGCGAAATCGCGCACCGCAGCCGGCGCGACGCCGGGCTGCTGGCGTTGCGATTCCCGCACCCAGCGTTCCGAACAGGCCAGCGCGCGCTGGCTGAAGCGGTGTTCAAGGTCGCGCGCGCCGGTCGCTGCTTGCTGGCCCAGGCGCCCACTGGCCTGGGCAAGACCATCGCCACCTTGTTTCCGCTGCTCAAGGCCTGCCCGGCGCAGGCGATCGACAAAGTGTTCTTCCTCAGCGCCAAGGGCTCTGGCCAGGCGCTCGCGCTGGCAGCGCTCGCGACGATCACCAATGCCGCGCCTGCGCCGGCTTTGCGCGTGATCACGCTGGTGGCGCGCGACAAGGCCTGCGAGCATCCCGACAAAGCCTGCCACGGCGAGTCCTGCCCGCTGGCCAAGGGTTTTTACGACCGGCTGCCGGCAGCGCGCAGCGCTGCGATCGAGCAGGCGTCTGCCGGCATCACGCTCGACCGCGAGACCTTGCGCAGCGTCGCGCTCGCGCACCAGGTCTGCCCTTATTACCTCGGCCAGGAGCTGGTGCGTTGGTGCGATGTGGTGGTCGGCGACTACAACCACTACTTTGACGCCAACGCGCTGTTGCACAGCCTGACGCTGGCCAATGCATGGCGTGTGGGCTTGCTGGTCGACGAAGCGCACAACCTGATCGACCGCGCCCGTGCAATGTACAGCGCCGAGCTCGACCCGGCCCAGCTGCAAGCGGCCCGCGCCAGCGCAGCGCCGGCGCTGAAAAAACCGCTAGACCGCTTGCACCGCAGTTGGCGGCGACTGGGCAAGTCCCAGACCGAGCCCTACTTGGCCCACGCCGAGCCGCCGGCAGCCTTGGCCGCAGCGCTCAAGGACGCCACCGCAGCAATGGCCGAGCACCTCGCCGCGCACCCGGTCGATGCGGACCCCGATGTGCAGCGCTTTTTCTTCGAAGCGCTGCAGTTCGGCCGGCTGCTCGAATCCTTAGCCCGCCACTCGATCTTCGACGCGACGCTGCCGGGTCTGGCGCCTTCGCGCCGCCAGCCCATCCCGACGCTGTGTGTTCGCAACGTCGTGCCTGCGCCGTTCCTGCGGCCGCGCTTTGCCGCAGTGCATGCGGCGGTGCTGTTCTCGGCCACGCTCACGCCGCAGCACTTCTACGCCGACACCCTGGGTCTGCCCGAGAACCTGGCCTGGATCGACGTCGAATCGCCCTTCAAGCCCGAGCAGTTGTCGGTGCACATCGTTCGCGACTTGTCGACCCGCTTCGCGCACCGTGGCCAATCGCTGGCGCCGATCGCCGAACTGATCGCTGACCAGTACGCGCGACGGCCCGGCAACTACCTCGCGTTCTTCAGCAGCTTCGATTACCTGGAACAGGCCGTTGCAGCCTTCTCGAGCCGCCACCCGGCAGTCCCGACCTGGCAGCAAGGCCGGCGCATGGACGACGCAGCTCGACAAGCTTTTCTGGCGCGCTTCGAGCCTGAGGGCTGCGGCATCGGCTTCGCTGTGCTCGGCGGCTCGTTCGCCGAGGCCGTCGACCTGGCCGGCACCCGCTTGATCGGCGCTTTCATCGCGACGCTGGGCCTGCCGCAGTTCAACCCCGTCAACGAGGCGCTGCGCCAGCGCCTGGACGCCGACTTCGGCGCAGGCTATGACTACGCCTATCTTTTTCCGGGCATCCGCAAGGTGGTGCAAGCCGCAGGCCGGGTGATCCGGACGGTGTCGGACCAGGGCAGCGTGTACTTGATCGACGACCGCTTTGCGCGGCAAGAGGTGCTTTGTTTGTTGCCGAGTTGGTGGAAAGTCGAGAGGCTGTCGATTCGCCGCCTCGGCCTTGAACTGCCGTCGCCAGGTGAATTGCAGGTCATGGCGCCGACCCAACCCGAGGGTTGAACCCCAGCGGGAAAGTCCTGCCCGTCGGCCGACGCGTGCGTCCTTAGAATGTTCTGGCCCTCTCAAGGAGTCTTCGCCATGCCACCTACCCGCCGCAGCGCAGCCAAACCGAGCGCGCCGGACGCCGCCGAGGGCAGTATCCGAGTCCTCAAGAAATATCCCAACCGCCGTCTCTACGACACCCAGACCAGCAGCTACATCACGCTGTCCGATGTCAAGCAGATGGTGCTAGACGGCGAAACCTTCGAGGTGCGGGACGCCAAAACCGGTGACGAGATCACCCGCAGCATTTTGTTGCAGATCATTCTTGAAGAAGAGACCGGCGGCATGCCGATGTTCACGACCCAGATGCTGGGCCAAGTGATCCGCTTCTACGGCCATGCGATGCAAGGCCTGATGGGCTCGTACCTGGAGAACAACTTGCAGTCTTTCGTCGACATGCAAACCCGTCTGGCCGAGCAGAGCAAAGGCCTGTACGACCCCAAGACCTTGACGCCCGAAACCTGGGCCCAGTTCATCAGCGGCCAAGCGCCGATGATGCAAGGCTTGATGGGCAACTACCTCGAGCAGAGCAAGACCTTGTTCGCGCAGATGCAAGAGCAGATGCAAGCCGGCGTGCTGTTCCCCGGCATGCCGGGTCTGAGCCCTAAGCGCTGATCGCCATGCGCGTCGTCCACCAGTTTTCCCCTTCGATGGCGGCCTTGATCGCCAGCCTGCCGGGTGTCACCAGCGTCGAGCACATGCCGCCTGGAGACCGTTGGAACCTGCCCGTCGATGCTGACGTGTTGTTCGTCGTCCAGGGGGAAGGCAAGCTCAAAGCGGTTGCCGGGGTGCCGCGTCCTGCAGGCTGGCCAGGCGCGACCCGGCTGGTGCAGATCGCCAGCGCCGGGCTCGACGATTACCCGGATTGGTTGTTCGAAGCGCCGCGGCTGGCCTGTGCCTCGGGCACGACGGCGCGGCCGATCGCCGAGCATGTGATGGCGGTGATCCTTGCTCATGCCAAGCGGCTGGCAGCGACCACCTTGAAAATGGGTCAGAGTTGGCCCCTGCGCGAGTCGCTGCTCGACCGGCCGCTCGGCACGCTGGAGCAGCGCACCTTGGGCCTGCTCGGGCTCGGGCAGATCGCGCAACAGGTGGCGCGCTTTGCGGCGGCCTTCGACAGGAAGATCATCGCGACCCGGGCGTCCGGCAAGCCGTCGCCCGATGCCAATGTCCATCTGGTGTCACTGCAGGAACTGGCGGCGCAGTCCGACCACCTCGTCCTCGCCGCACCGATCGATGCGACGACCCGCGGTTTGGTCGGCGCCGAATTTCTGGCCGCGATGAAAGCCGACGCACACATCGTCAACGTCGCGCGCGGCGCGATCATCGACGGCGAAGCC
>CALQBT020000285.1 GCA_943328885.2 Bordetella parapertussis
AGGCCGCGACAATGGCGGCCTGGTCGGGGTTGTCGTTGCAGACGACTGGCACGCCGAGCGCCAGGTACTCAGGCACCTTGGTCGGCGAAGCACTGTCGAGCAGGAAGCCTCGCGGGAACGGCGACAAGCCCACCTCGGCTGCACGCACATAGCGCCAGCCTTCAACCATCGGCAACCACCCTGTCCACAGCACATGATCGGCCACGCCTGCTGCTTTCGCCTGTTGCCGCAACCAGGCGCGGTGCGGCTCGTCCTCCACGTCGCCGACGAGCACGAGCAAGGCCTCTGGCACTTCGCGGCGGATCTCGGCCAACATCGTGAAGAGCAGTTCGATCCGGCGCGGCCGCACCTGCGTGCCAAGGTAGACGATCGCGCGCCGACCACGCAGCCGGGGGTCGTCGCTCGGCGCAATCGCGGCGGCCTGAATCGCCTCGATGTCGACGCCCATCGGCACCGGCGTCATGCGCTCGGGTGACACGCCGCGTGCCGCGACATCGGTCAACATTTGCACGGACTGCACGAACACATGATCGGCGCGGGCGAGCACGACCCGGTACAGCAGCAGGCCGCCCAGCGTGCCGGCAAGGTAGTGGTAGACGAACTTGGCGACACCTACTCCCAGCCCCCGCCCGAGCGCCATACCCATGTGCCCCTCCGGAATCGGGTAGGACATCCAGTAAACAAACGGCAGCCGCTTGGCCCGGGCGACGACCAGCGCGAACAGCGCGACGAAGGGCATGTCGCGGGCCTGGATCGCGTCGTAAGCGCCCCGACGGGCCGCCAGCAACTGCCTGATGGCGTGCAACAGGGTTCCGGAGCGCCGGCGCCAGCCGTCACGTGACTCGCCGAGCATCGCCCGACCCGCGGGCCATACCACCTCGTCCATAGTCCCGTCAGCTCGGGCGGCGACTAAGTCAGATGCGATGCCATGCGCGGGCAACCACTTGCCAAACAGCAGTTCGACATCGACCCGGTGCGTGGGGTAGGACTCAGCGGTGAGGTAAAGGAGTCGCATCGGCGTAGCTTATTTCTGGATCTCGTACCGGCCGCCGAACCGTTGCAGGTGGCGCATCGCGTCGACGACGCGCCACTCGCCTTTGATGCACAGCGTGTGCGTCTTCAGGATGCCTGGCGACCAGCCGGGCTCCAGACTCGAAACATGCGTTTCGACGAAGTCGTCGGCCGTCAGCACCGCGACCCGGTTGATCACCGTGCGCTTGCCGTAGACCCTGGCGCAGTCCTGTGCCGGCCGGTACAGACTGCCGTTCCAGGCAAACAGCGGGCCAGCCGGTCGCGTCCCGGTCGGGCCACGGCTCACCGGGTTCTTCGGATGCGGTGTGAACGGCCCGATCGGGCTGGCAGCCGAGAACAGGTGGAGGTTGTCGTGGATGCTCTGGTCGCCGACGGCGATGTTGACGAACAGCCACCACCGGCCACCATGCTCGATCAAGGTTGGATCGGCGGAGCGCAGCCCGTCCATCAGCACCTTGGCTTCAACCCAGCGATCGGGAAAGCGCTCGCAGCGGTACAAGGTGATGCGGCCGCTTGCGCCGCTTTCCGGCAGCATCCAGAGGCTGCCATCCCATTCGAAGAGGAATGGATAGGACAGGTGCCAGGGCGTCTCCAGCACCGTCCGGCAGCTGACGATGCGACCTTCGGTATCGCACTCGACCACACTGATGCGGCCCTTGTTCGACGCGAATTCCAACTCCTCAACAAAGACGTAGAGGCGAGCCGGGCCGATCCAGAGAAAAGGATCGGCCCAAAACCGGTCCGGCGGCGGGACCAGATCGAACCCGCCGTCCATCGTCCGGTTCAAAGGATCGTGCCCCGAACGGTCGACGTGGATGAACCACTGGTTGCGGTAGAGCAAGCGGCGTTCGGCCCTCGCCACTAGCCGGACCCATGCATGCGCGCTGTCCTCGCTGAACATGGACCTAGCGCCACTGCCCTGTCACGACGCCCGCCGGCGCAGGATGATCTTCGCGGGCACCCCCACCGCAGTGGCCCCGGACGGCACGTCCCGCAGCAACACCGCGTTGGCGCCGATCTGCGCGCCTTGGCCAATTCGCACCGGCCCGATGATCTTGGCTCCGGAGCCGATCTGGACGCCGTCCTCGATGATCGGCACTTCGTACGCCTCGCCGCGGCCGCCGGCCGTCACGCCGGTGCCTATGCGCACACCGGCGCCAATGCGAGCCCGCGCATGAATCACCGTACCGAGACCGCTGTAGCCGAGCGACGAACCCTTGCCGAGTTCGACCGATGGCGGCAAGACGACACCGAATACGACCCGATTCAGCAGGTATAGAAGGCGCGGCAGCAGCGGCACGCATGCGCGATGCAGCCAATGCGATAAACGGTAGATGTGGAGCATGGTGGTCTGGTTTTAAGGGTGTTAGGTAGCACCGCAACATCGCGCGCTGACACCGGTTGCAGGGTGGCTCACCACACGAAGACCTGCTTGCCGAAAAAGCCGTTCAGCCGCCCACGCTCAGTTGCGCTAAACGGCCGCATCAGTCGAGCAAAGATCAGAAACGCCAGGGTCGACACAGCCCCTCCCAGCAGCAGGCGACACCAGCCAGCGACCTGCACCGGCAGCGCGAAGGCCATCAACTCGGTCACCAGACCTGCGGCGCTGGCACTGATCAGCATTCTCGTCAGGCCGAGCAGATCAGGCGCATAGCCTGTGCGCGTGAACAAGCCACGCAGCACGATCGCGTCGAAAAGCACCTGGCCGACGATCATTGCAACCACAGCGGACCAGATACCTCCGCCCAGCAACAGCAGGCCGTACATCAGCGGCAGCATCAACAGCCCGCTGACCGCGGCGTGCATGCACAACACGCTATACCCAGTCGTGACTGCGACTGCCTCCATGAGCGAGCGCTGACTCAGCGGAATGAGCACCAGCAAGAATCCGAAGAAGACGTGCCCAGTAGCAGGAAACTTGCCCCCTGAAAGCAGTCCGATCAACGACTCGCCAAATACGGCCGCGAAGCTGATCAATGGCATCAGGACGAACAGGCTGAGCTTGCCCGCCAGGTTTGCATTGCGCGCGACGGCCTCGGCGCCACCGCCCGCGACATACGCAGCGATCAGCTTGGGGCGCACCAAGCCCACCAGCAGCGACGCCGGCAAGTAGCGCAATGCCTGCTCGTAGAGATTGCGCATGAAGCCGAATGCCGCAGCAGCCTCGGGCCCCAAGACACGCTGAATGATCATCAAGAACAGCTGCGGGCCATGCAGCATCGCCAGCAGGCATACCCCATACATCGGACCCGCAGTCGCCAGCATCTGCGCCCTTGGCGGCTCCTGCCAGGCCGTGCTGCCAGGCAACGACCGCATGCCAGCTAGGCAACGAGCGAGCCCGATCAACGCAATCAACAGACCAACAATAGACGCCGCGAGTTCGGAAAGCACGACGTCTCGCAAGTTGACGCCGGTGCCGAAGGCCCATCCGGCGATGAGCAGCAGCATGGTTGCCTGGCGCACGACCAACGCCGCACGGGCAGACTTCTGCTGCATCAATGGCCCTAACACGTCGTCGCGCAGTTGGCGCGCGACGCCTTCGGCGACCAGCACGCCCAGATACAGAACTGCCACCTCGCGATAAGCCGCCAGCCCGACCAGTTCGAGCAGCGGATCCAGGGCTAGCGCGAGCAACAGCGCCCAGGCAAGCTGCACTGCGGCCAGGCAGCGCACGATCCACCAGGTGAAGGCCTGCAATCGCCGGCCGACGGCATGCAACCGATACTCTGGCAAGTAACGCGCCGCCAGCCATGGCAAGCCGAGATTTGCGATCAGCGCGCCCAACTCCAGCGCCGCGACGAAGATGACATAGGCACCATAGTCGCGCACCGGCAGCAGCCGCACCAGCCATAAGAGCAGGACGAAGGTCAACAGCGCCGATGCGGCCTTGCCGCTCAGAAATTGCGCGATGCTGGCCCGCAGCGCTGGGCCGGAATAGGGCGACTGGCTCACACCGCGGAGATAGATGGTGCCAGCACGCGCTGCCGGTGCAGCCAAGCCAGACGGCCGAACATCACGCCGGTGAAGATCTGATAGCTAAGGCTCTGCAACGGCGCATCGACATACAGCATGTACAGGCCGACCACCGCAAGCCCGGCGATCAGCCCAGACAGGTCGGCACGTTCGAGCGGATCACGCGCAGTCCGCCTCAAACGGATAGCCGTCACGAACGCCATCGCCCAGCCCGCCAGGTACAGCAGCGTACCGATCAGCCCTTGCTCCCAAAGCAACGCAGACACAGTGGTCAGGCCGAGGCCGTAATTCGGATATCGCCGGGTCAGGTGGCCGCCCGTCACCTCATGCGCCGAGCCAAGACCGTTGCCCAGCACC
>CALQBT020000286.1 GCA_943328885.2 Bordetella parapertussis
GTCGTGCACGCCGGTCAGCCGAGCCAGCACAGCGCGCACGACAGCGCCTACGGCGAGGTGGCGCTGGCCGCGATGGCCAGGCTGCTGCGTGCGCGCGGCATCATGCCCGGCCTGTGCGAGGCCTATGTGATGGGCGGGGGCAACATGTTTCCGCAGCAGTTCAGTCAGGCCCATGTGGGCCTGCACAACGCGCGCTGGGCGCTGGGCGCGCTGGCACGAGACGGCCTGCGGGTGGTGCTGGCCGACCTGGGCGGCGCGGCCTATCGGCGCGTCGCTTGGACCGTCGGGCCGAGCGCGCCCGAGGTCGCAGCAGTGGCGGTGTGAGCTGCGCAGTGACAGATTGAAGCCTTAGGGCAAAACTTTCAGGAACAAGCATGACCATCAAGGTGTATCTGGTTGATGACTCGGCCGTGGTACGGCAGACGCTGATGCACCTGCTGACCGGCGACCCCGAGATCGAACTGGTCGGCAGTGCGCCCAACCCGCTGATCGCCGGCCCGGTGATCCGCAAGAACCGGCCCGACGTGCTGTTGCTCGACATCGAGATGCCGGGCATGGACGGGCTGACTTTTCTGCGCCAGCTGATGCAGGAGCAGCCGATTGCCACAGTGATCTGCTCGACACTGAGCACCCAGGGCAGCAAGGTCGCGCTCGAGGCGCTGGCTGCGGGCGCGGTGGCGGTCATGGCCAAGCCGCGGCTTGGACTCAAGCAGTTTCTGGAGGACTCGCGCCGTGAGCTGGTGGCCACGATCAAGGCCGCCGCCAGGGCGAGGCCACGCGCCACTGCGCCATCGACTGCCCCACGGCTGGACAACCCACGCCCGACGCTGGCCGGCGTTCACGCGCTGGCGGTCAACAAGCCGGTGGTGATTGGCAGCTCGACGGGCGGCACGCAAGCACTCGAGCTGGTACTGACCGCGCTGCCGGCCGACGCGCCCGGCATCGCGATCACCCAGCACATGCCCGAGAAGTTCACGGCGATGTACGCCCAGCGCCTGGACGGTCTGTGCGCGATCAACGTGCGAGAGGCCCGCGACGGTGACCGGATCGAGCGCGGCGTCGCGCTGATCGCGCCGGGCGGGCGCCACTTGCAGCTGCGCAAGGCCGGCGGCCAGTACTTCGCGCAGGTGGTCGACGGCCCGCCGGTCAACCGCCACAAGCCTTCGGTCGACGTGTTGTTCCGATCGGCAGCCGATTGCGCGGGCCGCGACCTGCTCGCGATCCTGCTCACCGGCATGGGCGACGACGGCGCCCGCGGCATGAAGCAGTTGCACGACCTGGGCGCGCGAACCATCGCGCAAGACGAGGCGAGCTGCGTCGTCTTCGGCATGCCCAAAGAAGCGATCGCGTTGGGCGCGGTCGACGAGGTGCTGCCGATTGGTCAGGTGGCCAGGGCAATCCTGGCCTTCGACGCGCGCGGGTAAGTGCGCCAACGCCGGGCCGGGCCAGGTCGGACGGAGAGCGTCGTCCGAGTCGCATCAGTACTGGCGCGCTGACCGCTCGTCAGACCTTATCAATGGGCGATCTTGACCAGGTTGTTCAACAGCAGCCCCATGAACAAATCCAGACGGTCAATTTGTTCCTGTAGCGCCGGACCGTGCAACACGACATGGCTAACTGCGCCCGATCCGTTCGCCTCGGACTGCGCCAGCGCCTCGGCGCCAGGCATCGGCTCCTGAACGGGCCTGATGCGGCCATGGTCGATGATGACCGCGTCATTGCTTTTCTGGCGGATGCTCGTAACCAGCGCATCAAATATATCTCGAACCTCCGGCGGAACGTTCTTCAGTTTCTCGACAAAAGTCCTTTTGTTGACCGCGTAACACCAGACCTCGGTCAGCGCGATGACGGTCGCCGACCTGGGTTGGTCGGAAATCAACGCCATCTCACCGAAAATCGCCCCTTTGGCAAGATGGGCTAATGATATACGCTTGCCAGCACGGTTGCGGAAGACCTCGAC
The DNA here is from genome assembly GCA_943328885.2 of Bordetella parapertussis. Lineage (GTDB taxonomy): Bacteria > Pseudomonadota > Gammaproteobacteria > Burkholderiales > Burkholderiaceae_C > Pseudaquabacterium > Pseudaquabacterium parapertussis_A. Next base: position 1,961 of record CALQBT020000286.1, read on the forward strand.
CGCGCCCTCACAGATCAAATACACGGCGTCCGGCAGATAATCTTCTTCGAAGATGGTCTGATTTTTCAAAAAGCGCACGTTTGGCGTGTAATTCATCACTTCCTCCGCAATCTCATACTTGGCGGCAATCGCCGGCGCGCCGGCCTGCTGAAGGTCTGTCGTTGCGTTCGGCAGCGTCTGAACGCGGCAGTTCAACGCGCTCCGCTGTTGCGTCGGCCATCGAAGGACGGCGCCAGCGCTATTTTTTCACCGCGTTGACGCCTCGCAATCGGGTCGCCAGGTGCCGCATCACATTGCGGGCAATGCCCGGGCTCAATCGGATGACGGTTTCGAAGTCTTTACCGGAAAGCCGCATCAATTTGCAGTCGGTGCCGGCTTCGGCGCTTGCCGAGCGCGGCAAACCATCGAGCAGACCCATTTCCCCGAAAAAGTCGCCAGCGTGCAGGGTCGCGAGCAAAGTCGCACCTCTGAGGCCTTCTTTTGAAACCTTCACCGAGCCTTCGATGATGAGATACAGGTGATCGGCCGGGTCGTCTTCCCTGAACACTCTCTCGCCGCGTGAATAGGCGACCTGGTGCATGCAGCCCATCACGGTCAAGGTATCGTCGTTGGTGAGATTCGCGAAAAATGGTATTTTATTCAGGAAAAGTGTTGCCATGATTTTATGATTGAAACTTTCTCTTATCGATCAAAATGGAATTCATTTCCAGAACATATCAAATCTGTCGCACCGTCTTCGGGCACCGCGTCAGTGACGCGCCACCCAAGATGCGGCGCCCCGCGTTGGCGCGACGCACGACTTATGCATAGCCCTGGCAACGGGCAATCGTGGCGCGCAGCGACTCGCCCCAGAGCCGACCCTCAGGCACGGCTTCCAACGCCTCGAAGCCGACCTCGACCAGCGACGCGACCAGTTCTCGGTAAAAACGCGGAAACTGCCGAACCAAGTCTGAAGGACCAGCAAGCCCGGTGGCCTGAGCAACACCACACTCTAGGAACTCGGCATAGAGCGCGGGCAGTTTCTGCAGATAAGCAGGATCGGCGAGTTGGCCGATCAGGTCAGCCGCGGGCACGAGATCCCGCCACTGGTGGCGGCTGCGGGTTCGATCGCGCACATGCTGCGGCGGTGGAAAGCGGGTGTTCTCGATGTGTACGGCCAGCACCTCGGCATCGATCAACGAGTTGTTGGCGAAAAACTGTCGAACATAGGCCACACCCCGGTCGACATGAAGCGGGGTCAGGAACGCATCGGTGGCGCCGCTTGGCAGTTGAACCCAGGCCCCCAATCCATCGGCCACCAGCGATCCGGCGATGTCGCCTGGCAGCGCATCCTTGACATAACCGATGTCGTGAAACAGCAAGGAAACAATGTAATTGACCCATTGCTGGGCCGAGATCGTATCGCCGAGCGCATGCTTGCCGTTGAGGATTTGCTGCCCTACCTGACAGACCAGCAGTGTGTGTTCGCGGTTGTGATAAGGCGCATCGGTGCATGCGATGGTGGTGATCGCATGCTCGGCAGCGTCGAGCATGGCCTGCAATCGCAAGGCCTCACGGTCGCCAAAAACCGCTTCGAAGTGCTGCTTGAGTGACGCCTGAAGTCGGTCTAGCGCGTCCGCTGTCGTGCTCGCCGGGTTCGGCGACTCGGGCCCATCCAGCAGTCGCGCAAACGGCCAAGCCGCCGCGCCTGATCGGTCCGGATCGGCGCCGCGAGACGGCCGCGAGGCCTTGCCAACCGCACGTCGACGACTGCCGCGCGCAGGATCAATGGGAATCCCGGCCGTCTGCACGCCCTGAACCAGACGGCTGCGCGTCATCTCGGTTCAGCCCTGTGCCGCTTGAATCGCCGTTTGAATTTTTCGACCATCCTCTTGCACATCCTTCGCGCTGTGGTCTGCGCCAAACCTTGTCCAGACAATATTCTTCCTGCAGCAGTGGGATCGAACTGCAAAGTTTTACAGTTAAAAGACCATAGAAACCATTTTCGATATCTTAACCATTTTTTAACCGCCTGGCACCAGAACTGTGTACCGCCCTGATGCGGGACGTCGGATCGACAGTCGGCGCGGCGACCGGGCAGCGCCGGCCTTCCGAATCACCCTCCTCGACGCGCCCAGATCGAACGGCGCCGTGGCGAGCGCGCGGCGCAGGCCTGTCAGCCCTGGCTCGCGAATTTGCCGAGACAGTCGATCAAGTACCATCAATGGAACCATTGCCTGCACGGCACCCATGCACCCCATCTTCCAGGACAGTCCGATCCCGCGCTATGCGCAACTCGCCGCGCTGCTGCGCCAGCGCATCGTGCGCGGCGTGTGGGCCCAGGGCGAGAAGCTGCCTTCGCTGGAAGACCTGGTGCGCGAGTTCGACGTGGCGCGCGTGACGGTGCGCCAAGCGGTCGA
>CALQBT020000287.1 GCA_943328885.2 Bordetella parapertussis
CGGGTCGAAAACGAGTACCAGGTTGGCGTGCGCAGCGCGGCGGGGATGCGCTCGTCCAGCAGCTTGCTGCTGACGGGCTGGAACAGACCCAGGCTGTCAGCCACCTCGAGGCGGGCCGCGTCCACCGTGATCAGCAGATCGGCCGGGCTGGCCTTGCCCTCGTTGCGGATGCGTTCGACCAGTTCCTCTTCCTTGCCATCGAGACGGTTGATCTTGATGCCCGTGCTCTGGCTGAAGTTGGCGTAAAGCGCTTCGTCGGTCTGGTAGTGCCGCGCCGAGTAGATGTTGAGCACGCCGGTCTGCGCCGAGGCACTCAGGGAGCACAGGCTGGCCGCGACCGCGATCAGCGCGAGCTTGTGGGCAGATGGCGCCATCGACTGTCGAGGATTTGGATTGCTTGTTGGCATGGCAAAGGGATGGGTCCGAACATGGTTTCGAGAATGATAACAAGAACCATTCTCAATAATGGACATACCCATGGAAAGACGTCAGGCCGCCGGCCGGTCACAACCAACCCACGCGCCTGAACCGCCAGTACATCAGGCCACAGGTCGTGCCAATCAGGCCGAGCGCCGCGGGGTAGCCCCAGGGCTGCTGCAGCTCGGGCATGTGCTGGAAGTTCATGCCCCAGACGCCGACAAAGAAGGTCGCCACCGCAAAGATGCCGGCCCAGGCGGCCAGCCGCTTGGTGACCTCGCTCTCCTCGATCGTGACCATCGACAGGTTGACCTGGATCGCCGTGCCGATCGTGTCGCGGATCGTGTCGATCGAGGTCTGCAAGCGCGCCAGGTGGTCGGCGATGTCGCGAAAGTAGTCGCTGCTGGCCGCGCACACCGGCGGCACGCGGCCGCCGTAGAGCTTGCCCACGGCGTCCATCAGTGGCGCCACCGCATGGCGCAGCACCGTGACCTTGTGCTTGAGCTGGTACAGCCGCTCGATGTTGGCCCGGCCTGCGCCGCGGTCGAAGATCTGGTCTTCGATGGTCTCGAGCTCGGTCTCGAGCGCGTCGACGAGCGGAAAGTAGCGATCGACGACCGCGTCCATCAAGGCGTAGAGCACGAAGCCTGCGCCCTGGCGCAGCTGATCGGGCTCGCGCTCGCAGCGTTCGCGAACGCCCAGAAAGCCTTGGCTGCTGCGGTTGCGCACCGACAGCACGTAGTTCGGCCCGGCAAAGATGTTGACCTCACCGACCTGCCATTCGTCGGTCGCGCTCAGCTCAAGCAGATGCAGCACCGCGAACACCGAGTCGCCGTATTCCTCGATCTTGGGCCGCTGGTGGCCATGGGCCGCGTCCTCGACTGCCAGGTCGTGCAGGCCGAACTCGTGTTGCATTTGCGCCAGCTCTTCGTCGCTGGCGTCGCGCAGCGCGACCCAGACAAAGCAGCCGGGCTGGCCCATGTGGTCGCTGATCTGGGCTGCCGGGATGTCGGCGAGCTTGGCGCCGTCGCGGTACGCGACGCAGTTGATCAGCATGGTCGGATCTTTCTCAGGCCGTCGCGGGTTCGGCCACCAGCAGGCCCTTGCGCTCGATGAACGACACCACCTCGGCCAAGCCCTGGCGGGTGCGCAGGTTGCTCATCACATAGGGCCGCTTGCCGGCATGGTCAGGGCGCATGCGGCGGGTGTCGGCTTCCATCACCTCGAGGCTGGCGCCGACATAGGGCGCGAGGTCGATCTTGTTGATCACGAACAGGTCGCTCTTGGTGATGCCGGGCCCGCCTTTGCGCGGAATTTTCTCGCCGGCGGCGACGTCGATCACATAGATCGTCAGGTCGGACAACTCGGGGCTGAAGGTGGCGGCCAGGTTGTCGCCGCCTGACTCGATGAACACGATGTCAGCGTCAGGGAATTTCTCGAGCATGCGGTCGATCGCCTCGAGGTTGATCGATGCGTCCTCGCGGATCGCGGTGTGCGGGCAGCCGCCGGTCTCTACACCCATGATGCGCTCGGCGTCTAGCGCACCGGCGACCGTGAGCAAGCGCTGGTCTTCCTTGGTGTAGATGTCGTTGGTCACGACCACCAGGTCCCAGCGCTCGCGCATGGTCTTGCACAGCATCTCGACCAGCGTGGTCTTGCCGGACCCGACCGGCCCGCCCACGCCCACGCGCAGCGGGGGCAGCTTCTTGGTACGGCGGGCGATGTGGTGCAGCGAGGTCATGGCAGGCTTTCTGTGGCGAGAAGCTTTACAAGCATGGATCATGCCTCGGCTGGCCGACGGCGACCACCGGTTTTTCAGCTGCGGAACAGTCTGGAGTACTGGGCTTCGTGGCGCGCGGAGACGATGGCCAGCATGGGCGCCAGGTTTTGCCGCGCGTGGTCGCCCGCGGCCGCGGTGGCGATGGCGCCGTCGACCGCCGCGGGCAGCGCGTCGGCCAGACTGCCCAGCAGGCGCTGGCCTGCGCTCTGGCCCAGCGGCACCGACTTGATCGCAGCCTGCACCATGTTCTCGGCCCAACCGAAGCCAAAGGCCAGCAGCGCTTCGCGCAGCGGCGAGCCGCTGGCGGCCGCTGCCAGCGCGAAGGCCAGCGGCCAGCTTGGTGCTGGCCTGAGCGCGGCCAGCAGGGCCACTCTGTCGTCGTCAGGCCGGCGCTGGCGCAGCCAGTCGGTCAGCGAGCGGCCCATTTGCTCGGTCTGTTGGCGCATTTCGCGTGTCTCGCGGGTCTGTAGCGACCAGGCGTTGAGCTCAGCGATGCGCTGCGCGTCGCAGCGCTGCCAGGCCTTGAAGGCACTGGCCAGCAGCGGCAACTCGGCGCGCTGCAGGCTCAAGCCCAGCTGGTCGCGAAGCCACAGGCCGGTGCCTGCCTCGTCGCTGACCAAGCCAGCGTCGATCGCCGCTTCCAGCCCCTCGGAGTAGCTGAAGCCGCCAACCGGCAGCGCCGGTGAGGCCAGCCACATCAGCTGCAGCAAGGCGGTGGCGGGCAGCGGCTGAGCCGCTCGCCTGACGCGGGGCATGGTCAGTGGTCGTGGCCCGGGCCATGACCATGGCCGTGAGCTTTGACGTGATCGTGACCGCAGTCTGGCCCGTGGACATGGGCTGGCGCAGCGGTCGGTTGTACGACGGCGGCTTGCGCATGAGCGTGGTCGTGATGGCCGTGGTCGCAGTCCGGGCCATGCACATGCGCCGCCGGGCCGGCGTGGTGCCCATGATGATGCCCGGCGTCGTGATCGTGCCCATGGGCGTGGCCGCTTGCCGCATAAGCGCCGCCCTCGGGTTCAAAAGCCTCCAGGGCCTCGGAGACGATCAAGTGCTGTGCCCGCAGCATGTCGGCCAGCACATGGTCGGGCTCGAGTTTGAGGTGGTCGGGCTTGAGCTCGAGCGCGACATGGCGGTTGCCCAGGTGGTAGGCCGCTCGCACCAGGTCGAAAGCGCTGCCATGCTCGGCACAGGCACGCACCACCAGCACGGCTTGCGGGGCAGCCAGCACCCGGATCAGCGAGCCGTCCTCGGCCACCAGCACGTCGCCGCCGCGCACGGCCGTGCCGCGCGGCAGGAACACGCCCAGCGTGCGGCCCAGCGAGTCGACGGCGTCGAAGCGGCTTTTTTGCCGTACATCCCAGTCGAGTTCGACCTGCGCGCCGCGCTTGATGAGCACAGAGGCCAGACCGCGCCCGCCGGGGATGAGTTTGTTGATCGTCAGCATGGCGTGGATTGTCGCCCCGAATTTGCTGCCTCAAATTTGTCGACCCGATGCCGGCGCAGGCCTCAGCCGGCCGTCGGGTAGTGCGCCATCGCGGCGTCGGCACGGCGTGCGAAGTCAAAGTCGCGCCGGGTCAGGCCGCCCGCATCGTGGGTCGTCAACACGATCTCGACCCGGTTGTAGACATTGCGCCACTCGGGGTGGTGGTCCTGTCGTTCGGCCACCAGCGCGAGCTCGGTCATGAAGGCGAAGGCCTGGGCGAAATCGACGAACTTGAAGTGGCGCGAGATCGCGCCGCGCACAGCATCGTGCTGCCACGCCGGCACGCTGGCCAACTGGCCGGGCAGGTCTTGCGGATCGAGTTTGCGCATGGCTTGGCTCCTGCTGAAGACAGTTGCCAAGTTTGCAGCAATTTGAGCGGGCTGCAGACTGTGGCCTGGGCAGCCGGTCAGAACAGGAAGTAGCGCTGCGCCATGGGCAGCACGGTCGCTGGCTCGCAGCTCAGCAGCAGGCCGTCGGCGCGCACCTCGTAGGTCTGGGCGTCGATCTCCATCGTCGGCAGGTAGTGGTTGTGGACCATGTCGGACTTCCTGACCGAGCGGTTGCCTTTGACCGCCACCAAGCGCTTGGCCAGGCCATAGGACTCGGCCACACCGCTGGCCAGTGCTGCGCCGCTGACGAAGCTGATCGAGGTGCTGCCCACG
>CALQBT020000288.1 GCA_943328885.2 Bordetella parapertussis
CGAGCAGGTTGCGGCCGGCGGTGTGCTGGGCCCGGTCCATGAAGACGAAATCGGCGTCGCGACCGACCTCGATCAAGCCGCAGTTGAGTTTGCGCAGCCTGGCCGTGTTGCCGGTGGCAAAGCAGAACACCAGCTCGGCGGGGATGCGGCCTAGGCTTGCCAGCAGCGCGATCAGCCGCAACATACCCAGCGGCTGCACGCCTGAGCCTGCGGGTGAGTCGGTGCCCAGGATCACCCGGTGCGGGCATTTGAGCTGGAGTGCTGCCTGCGCGGCGGCAATCGCCACCCGTTCGTTGCCGTTGTGAACGATTTCGATGGCCCGGCTGGACTTCTCGCACAGTTCGCAGACATGGGCCTCGGACAGCGAGGTGTGGCCGCCATTGATGTGGCCGATCACGTCGGCGTCGGCTTCGAGCACGACGTCCTTGTCGATCAGGCCCGATCCCGGGATGCTGGGGCCGCCAGTGTGGATGGTGCTCTGGATGCCGTGCTTGCGTGCCCAAGCCACCATCTGCTTGGCCTCGTAGCCGGCCTTGACCGAGCCCAGTCCGACCTCGCCCAGCAGCGTGACGCCAGCCGCGGCGAGCTCGGCGAAGTCGCTTTCGACCATGCCTTTCTCGATGATCGGCGCGCCGGCCAGCACTTTGACGCCGCCAGGGCGGAAATTGTCGAACGCGCGCTGCGCGGTGATCGCCAGCGCCTTGAGTCCGACGATGTCTTTTGGTCGACCGGGCAGATGCACTTCGCCGGCCGAGATCATCGTCGTCACGCCGCCGTGCATGCTGCTGTCGATCCAGCCGATCTGGCCTTGGCGTGGCGTCCAATCGCCGAACACCGGGTGCACGTGGCTGTCGATCAGCCCGGGCGCCAGGCAAGTGCCACAGGCGTCGATCAAGCTGTCGGGCTGGGCGGTGTCGCAGTCCTTCTCGCGGCCCACTGCGGTGATGATGCCGTCCATCACGACGACAGTGTCGGCGTCCAGGATGGGATGGTCGATGTCGCCCGAGAGCATCAGACCGATGTTGCGAATCACCACTTTGCCGGATTTACCATCTGCTGCCACATCGGCCATGTTTAGCACTCCAAAGTTTGATGGTTTGCACGCTACAGCAAGATCGGCGCCGGCTCAAGCGCGGCTGGCCGGGCTTGTGCAGACGGTTCGCCTGACCGCGTCGATCACAAACGACTCCCAGTGCGCCAGCGCATCCGGTGCCTCGAGGTTCTCGCCCAGGAAGGACGACAGCGTGAAGCGGTTGCTGAGGTAGAAATAAGCCATCGAGGCGATCATCAGGTAGACGTCGCGGGCGCTGAGATCGGCGCGGAACAGACCCTGCTGCGCGCCGGCACGCAGCACGCTGTCGGTGATCGCCAGCACCGGCGACGAGTACTCTCGCACCCTGGCGCTCTTGGCGATGAACTTGCCGCGGTGCAGGTTCTCGGTGTTGAGCAGCGTGATGAATTCGGGGTGTTTCTGGTAGTAGCGCCAGACGAAGCGGATCACGTCGCCCAAGGCCTGCAGCGGCTGGCGGGTGTCGAGTGCCAGCGCTTGCTCTGCCTCGTTGAAGCGGCGGTAGGTGTCTTCGAGCACCGCGACGAACAGCGCTTGCTTGCTGCCGAAGTAGTAATAAATCATGCGGTCACAGGACTTGGCCGCGGTCGAGATCTGCTCGATCCGTCCGCCTGCGAAGCCCTGCTTGGCAAACACCTTGGTCGCTGCGCGAAGGATGTTGTCGCGCGTGGTCTGGGCTGCGAGCTCGCGCACACCGGCCTTGCGTCGCGCCGCTGACGCGTCAGCAGGGGCTGGCTGGGGTCGCGCGCTGGTGAGCATGGGGCTGCGGGCTTACTGTTCGACGAAAGCGCGTTCGATCACGAAGTCGCCGGGCGTCGACGTGTTGCCCTCCTTGAAGCCGCGCTGGGCCAGGATCGCTTTCAAGTCCTTGAGCAAGCCTGGGCTGCCGCAGATCATCACCCGGTCCTGCGCGGGGTCGATCGCGGGCAGGCCGAGGTCGGCCGTGAGCTTGCCCGACTCGACCAGATCCGTGATGCGGCCGGTGTTGACGAAGGCCTCGCGTGTGACGGTGGGGGAGTAGCGCAGCTGCGCACTGACCATCTCGCCCAGGAACTCGTGCTGGGGAAGCTCTTGCCTGAGGTAATCGTGGTAGGCCAGTTCGGCGACCTCACGCACGCCGTGTACCAGGATCACCTGCTCGAAGCGCTCGTAGGTCGCCGGGTCGCGGATGATGCTCATGAACGGCGCCATGCCGGTGCCGGTGCCCATCAGGTACAGGCGCTTGCCCGGCAGCAGGTAGTCGATCACCAGCGTGCCGGTGGGTTTTCTGCCCACAACGATGCTGTCGCCGACCTGGATGTGCTGCAGCCGGCTCGTCAGCGGACCGTCCTGCACCTTGATGCTGAGGAACTCGAGGTGCTCCTCGTAGTTGGCGCTGACCACGCTATAGGCCCGCAGCAGCGGTTTGCCGTTCACGCGCAGGCCGATCATCGTGAAGTGGCCGTTCAGAAAGCGCAGCGACGGGTCGCGGGTCGTGGTGAAGGAGAACAGCCTGTCGGTCCAGTGGTGGACGCTGAGGACTCGTTCGTCGTTGAAGGCGCTCATGGTGGGGTGGTCTGGTCGCTGCGGGCTGCGAAAGTCATCGGCCGGCCGCCGGCAAGCGTGGAATGCCTCCCGCCCTTGCGCTGGCTGTGCCTTGAATGTAGCATCGACTACATCAATGTTTAGCAGGCACTACATGAAATACGGGGCCGAAGGTTCAAGCGATATTGTGCCCGAGCAGGCGGCTTGCCCCGCGGTCGGGCTTGCTGTGGGCGCAGGGTTGTTGCGTGCTTGAGCCTGGCGCGCCCCAGCCTGGCTGGATCACCCCGGCGCGCAACGAGCGCATGGCCGCGCACAAGATCGAGTGCAATGCCTGTCCGGTGCTGTGCCAGATCAGCGAGGGCAAGGTCGGCGCTTGCGACCGCTACATCAACCAGGGCGGCGCGCTGCTGCGGGTCGACCCTTTGTTGCTGCTGCGCCAGCGCCTGGACGCTGGCGATGCCGCTGACGAGGTGCCCGAGTTGGTGGCGTTCAGGTCCGAAGGCTCGGCGTCGCTGCTTGCCGGCGAGCCGGCGGTCTTTGTCACCGCGGTCGGCGCTTCGACCACCTATCCGGATTACAAGCCGGCGCCTTTCATCGTTTCGTCACAGGTTGACGGGGTCGACATGGTCACGGTGGTCACCGAAGGCATCTTCAGCTACTGCAGCCTGAAGGTCAAGATCGACACCGACCGCTGGCTCGGTCCTGAACAGGCTGAAGTGCGCTGCCAGGGCGAGCTTGTCGGCCATGTCACGACGGCTGAGTATGGCTCGCAGATGCTCAGCCTGGGCGGCGTGCACCACATCACCGGTGGCAGCAAGAAAGAGGGCCGGGTCACGGTCGAGATGATGCAAGCGCTGGGCAACAAGCAGGCGGTGACCTTGGCCATCGCCGGTGGCGCCCAGGTGCTGATCCAGGCGGGACAGGCACCGGTGGTCAACGGCGTGCCCGAGGCCCGGATGCGGGTGGGCTGCGGCTCGGCCGCCGTGGGCATCTTCGCCCAGCAGTTTTGCGACCAAGCCGACGAGGTGGTGGTGGTCGACGACCACATCACCGGCGTGTTGACCGAGCACCAGGCGGGCCGCTGTCTGGGCATGCGGCCTTCGGGGCTGAAGATCCGCGGCCGCAAGAGCACGCCGGGGCGGTATTTTCAGGTGGCCAACCCGGGCACCGGCTGGGGCGGCACCGACATCGATGACCCGCTGACCATCATCGAGGGTTGGGACGCGGCGCTGGGCTGGCCTGGCCAACGCCTGCTGATGGTCAGCACCACCGGCGAGCACGCGGCCTGGTATGTGCTTGACCAGAACCTGCAGCCTCAGCCCGCGGCGATGCCCGCAGCGGTGCAGACCATCGTCGAGCGGATCGGCGAGAACTGCGAGCCCTCGCTGACCACGGTGCTGTTCGTCGGTGGCGCCGGCGGCAGCCTGCGGGCCGGCGTCACCGAAAACCCGGTGCAGCTCACGCGCGCGATCAAGCAAAGCCTGGTCAAGGTGAGCTGCGGTGGCGCGCCGGCCTATGTCTGGCCTGGCGGCGGCATCACCTTGATGGTCGACGTGATGCAGATGCCTGACAACAGCTTCGGCACGGTGCCGACGCCGGCGATCGTCGCGCCGATCGAGTTCAGCCTGCGCCTGTCGGACTACCAGGCTCTGGGCGGACACATGGCCTATGTGCGGCCGCTGGCCCAGGTGCTGGCCACGGGCGGCTGGCATCCGGACGGCGCACCGAGCGCGCGGCGCTTCATCGC
>CALQBT020000289.1 GCA_943328885.2 Bordetella parapertussis
ATCAGCGCAATCAGCAGGAAGATCAATTCGCCGGCATACATGTTGCCAAACAGCCGCATGCCGTGAGAAACCGTCTTGGCAACGAACTCGACGACCTGCATCGCGAAATTGAAAGGATAGAGCGCCCAGTGGTCCCCGAACGGCGCCGCGAACAACTCGTGCACCCAACCACCAATGCCTTTGATCTTGACGTTGTAGACCAAGCAGACGATCAACACGCCGACCGACAAGCCCATGGTCACCGACAGATCCGCCGTGGGCACCGAACGCAGGTAGGCATGCGCCGGATCGTGGCCTGCTGCGCCATAGATCCAACCCCAGACCAGCGGCAGCAGATCGACCGGCAGCAAGTCCATTGCATTGAGCAGGAAGATCCAGACGAACACCGTCAGCGCCAAAGGAGCGACCAGCTTGCGGCTGTTGGCGTTGTGAACAATGCCCTTGGCCTGACTCTCGACCATTTCGAACAGGATCTCCACAGCCGCCTGAAAGCGCCCCGGCACACCAGAGGTGGCCTTGCGCGCCGCAGTCCACAGCAGCAAGCAACCGATGATGCCCAGCAGCGTCGTGAAGAAAACCGAATCGAAGTTGATGACCGAAAAATCAACCAGACTCTTGGGTTTGCCCGTTCCCAGGTGTGTCAGGTGGTGAACGATGTACTCGCCAGCGGTGGGCGCGTGACCTTCAGCTGCCATTTCAAATGATCCCGTTTTTCAATCTGCGCCCGCGCCACAACAGCGCGAACCAGTAAACCTGTAGGCACACCGCCATCGCCGCCAGCAATGCCGGCCAGCTCAGCGGCTGCACGATCTTCGGCGCCAGCATCAACATGACGACCGACAACGATACTTTAACCAACTGCCACACCATGAAACTGACAACCCGGCTAGCGGCTGCCATGCCCGCCGGCCGCCCGGTGATGCCGCGCGCCAACAAAGCCCCTGGCACCACCACCACTGCCGAGCCATACAGCATCGACAGACACAGACCGGCTGCACCCGTGACCCACCAAACCGTCAGCGCCATCAAGACTGCGATGACCGCCTGCGCCAACACCACCCACCACGGCGAGACAGTGGGATGTCTGGACCTGAACTCAGCAGCCTGCTCCGGACTGAAGCGCTTGAAGTCCTCTTCGGGCGATGCGGCGTCGTCCCATGCCGCGTACCGCAAACCCGAAGTCGAAAGCCGGACAGTCATCAAGAAGCTTCATCAGATGGCAACAAACCGCGAGAGTGTACGTGAAAACCCGCCTATTTCTGCATGCAGACCATCGGCACTTGTTGCGCCACTGCATCAGAGCGCTGGCGACCTGCATACCGGGGCTGAGCTTCAGTCCTCGCCAGGTGCACCCCAGCGGTCAAGCGCAGCGGTCTGAGCCGCTGGGCCTGACCCAAGCGGCCAACCCGCATCACATCCTGGCCAGATGCGCCGGCAAGCCGGGCACGGTCACCCGCAACTGCAGCACGCAGCCCGCCAAAGGCTGTTGCGCCAGTTCGTGCTCGGGACGATGAGCGCGCGCGGTGGTGATGAAAAGCGTCTTCAGATCGGCACCGCCAAAGCACGGCATCGTCGGGCAGCGCGCCGGCAGCGGCAACTCAGCCAGCAACTCGCCACCCGGCGAAAAACGCAGCAAGCGCTGGCCTTCGAACATCGCCACCCAGTAAGCACCCTCGGCGTCGACCGTCGCGCCATCGGGCCGACCGCCATAGCTCGCCAGCGGTTGCCCGTCAGCGCGAAACGCGAACTGCTGGAAGACCCGGCGCCGCGACAGACTGCCATCGCGACCGTCGAGATCGAAAGCGTACACAGCATGGGCCTTGGTGTCGGCCCAGTACATCGTCGCGCCATCGGGACTAAAGGCCAGGCCATTGCTGGCCGTGATGCCATCGGCCATGCGCTCGACCCGACCGTCTGACAGGCAATACAAGGCCGCGCGGGGTTCGCGCTGGTCGTCGATCGTGCCGACCCAGAAGCGGCCCTGCGCGTCGGCCTTGCCGTCGTTGAATCGTTCGCCAGCCGGGTCATAAGGCGGTGCGGCAACGAGGCTGCGCTGGCCGCTACGGGCGTCGAAACGCCAGATGCCGTCACGCATCGCCAGCAGCACACCGCCGCCGGCCAGCGGCACGCAGCAAGCCGGCTCCGAGGGCAGGTCCCACTGCCTGTGCTCGCCGGTCTCGGGCCGGTAGCGATGGAGTTGGTGGCCGGGGATGTCGCACCAGTAAAGTGCCTGCTCGACGGGATGCCACAGCGGCGACTCGCCCAGCAGCGACGGAGGCAAGGGCAAGGCGGTGATCGGATTCATGGCACGATGGCGGAGCGACCTGATGGGACGAACGAATGCTTGGCCTGAGGCCGGCGAGGTCAACCCAGATCGACCTTGAGGTAGTGCGCGCCAGCGATCGGGTTGTAGTAGTAGGGAGGGATCTCGACAAAGCCCAGTGTCTCGTAAAGTCCGCGTGCGGACTCCATGTCGTCCAGCGTGTCGAGCAGCATCACGGAGTAGCCGGCCTGGACGGCACGGTCGATCAAGGCCTCGGTCAGCATGCGACCCAGACCGCAGCGGCGGAAGGCTGGTCGCACATAGAGCCGCTTCATCTCGCAGGCATTGGCGTAATCGACATCATGCTGCGGACGGAACGCGCCGCAAGCTGCCAGATCACCCGCGACAAAGACCAGCAGCAGCGCGCCCTGCGGCTCAGCGTAATCGCCAGGCAAGGCCGCGAGTTCATCGTCGAAGTTCTGGAAACCCAGGTCCAGGCCCAAGTCCTGCGCGTATTCGCGGAACAAGTCGCGCGTCGCATCGAGCAATTCCGGCGTGCCGGGTGTTTGCAGGCGGATGGCGGGGGGCGGCATCAGGGCAAAAACATGGTTCCCTCAGTCTAGCAGGCCCGCCCCAAGCCTCAGGCGCCCTGCCGCGCAATCCACAGCGCAGGGGCGGCGCAGACCGCCAACAGCAGCAGCGCCAGCAAGCGCGTGCGCCAACTATCGGCCGACGGCGGCACGCCCGGCGGCAAGCGCTTGTCACCGGTGATCATCGGCCGGACCAGGTCGGTGCCGCGCCAGCGATAGAACACGATCGCCGCCAGGTGCAAGCCCACCAGTGCGAGCAAGATCCACTGGCCCCGGCCCTGGTGCCAGCCTGTCGCAGCCGACGCGGTGGTGTTGGCGACGAACTTGTTGAGCGGCCCGGTGGTGGCGATCTCGTCGTCGGCCACCAGACCGGTGGCCACCTGCAGGGCCAGCATGGCGAACATCGCCAACACCGACAAGCCCCCCAGCGGGTTGTGGCCGACCTCGAAGAAGTCGCGTTCACGCCGCTGCCCGCGCAGATAGCGGCGCAAAGCACCAGGCGATCTGACAAAAGCGCTGAACCGCGACCAGCGTCCACCGATCACGCCCCACAGCAACCGAAACGACAGCAACACCAGCACCGCCAACCCCAGCCTCATGTGCCAGACCAGCGCATTGCCGCCGACATGGCCAGTGATCACCAGCGCGGAGACAGCGACCGCCAGCGCCCAGTGGAAGCAACGCGTGGGCAGATCCCAGACTCGCAAGGGCATGAGATCGGGTTCGGATGTCGCATCGGCTGGGTCGGTAGGCATCATGGTGCGATCGGCAGCAAGGTCGGTATGCCGGCAACGATAGCCCAAGTTGCCGGGTCCACGCCAGTCCATCGGTCGCAATGCACGAGGTGCCGGTCAAGGCGTCAGATCGAGCGTACAAGACTTGGCTTGCAGCCCGTAAACTCGCGCTCGCCCGACGGCCTTGCCTGGCCTCGGTTCAACCCCTTCTTGTTGGAGACCTGCATGAAACGTTTGCTGCTAGCGTCTATCGCCACCCTTGTTTCGTTGACCAGCCTGTCGGCGGCTGCCCAGTTCCAGAAACCCGAGGACGCGGTCAAGTACCGCAAAGCCGCGTTCACGGTGATGTCCGCGCACTTCGGACGCATAGGCGCGATGGCGTCTGGTCGTGCGCCCTTCGACGCAGCCGCTGCCGCGGCGAACGCCGAGATCGTTGCGGCTATGTCCAAGCTGCCCTACGCCGGTTTTGTCGAGGGCACATCCGGCACCGACAAAGGCACGCCCAAGGCAAACGTCTGGACCGAGCGCGCCAAGTTCGACGAAGACGCCAAGAAGATGCAGGACGAAGTGGCCAAGCTCGCGGTCGTCGCCAAAGGCGGCAATCTGGACCAGGTCAAAGCCGCTTTCGGCAGCGCTGCTGCCTCGTGCAAGAGCTGCCACGACCACTTCCGCAACCCCTGACGGCGCAGGCCCGTCTCAGGCTCATCGCACCGTGATCACAGGGTCACGGCGCCGGTGAGCACCGAGCAGAC
>CALQBT020000290.1 GCA_943328885.2 Bordetella parapertussis
CAAGGCCGGCAGGCGGCTGCACCGGAGCCTGACCTATGGATGCCTGGGCATGGATGCCTATGCCTTTGGCGCGTCGGGCGCGTCGGGCGCGTCGGCCGCGGCGCCAGGCTGACTCGGCAGGCTCAGCGCCCCGCAGGCATTGAGCCCGTCACGCCCTGAACCAGCCAGTCCATGCCGGCGATCTGGGCATCGCTGAGCGCGCCCTGCGCCAGCCGGGTGCGGCCCTGGTTGTCGACCAGCGGCGCGGCAAAAGCATTGAGCTTGCCGGCCATCACCGACTGCTGGCGTTGCGCCAATCCGGCTTTCACTGCCTGCGGCAGCGCAGCATGGATCGCTGTGAGCTGCACCAGGCCGTCCTTCATGCCGCCCCAGACCGGTTGCGGCTTCCAGGTGCCGGCGATCACCGCAAGCGCCACCTCGGTGTAATAAGCTCCCCAGTGCTGGGTCACCGCTGCGAGCTGGGCCTTGGGCGCAAAGCTCGCCATGTCGCTCTGGTAGGCCAGCAGCATCACTTGTTTTTCCTCGGCGGCCTGCGCCACCGCCGGCGAGCCGCTGTGGTTGGTCAACACATCGGCGCCCTGGTTGACCAGGGTGATCGCGGCCTCGCGCTCGCGCGCCGGATCGAACCAGGTGTTGAGCCAGACCAGCTTGACCTCGGCCTTGGGATTGGCCGCGCGCATGCCTAGCGTGAAGGCGTTGACGCCCTGCACCACCTCGGGCACCGGGAAGCCAGCCACGTAACCAGCCACGCCGGTCTTGCTCTGCTTGCCGGCCAGCCAGCCCGCGAGCCAGCGCGCCTCGTAGTAGCGGGCGTTGTAAGTACTGAGGTTGACCGCGGTCTTGTAGCCCCCGGCATGCTCGAAGCGCACGGCGGGAAAGTCTGCCGCCACCCGCAGCGCGGGCTCAAGATAGCCAAAGCTGGTCGCAAAGATCAGGCCGCAACCCTGCTGGGCCAGGTCGCGCATCACGCGCTCGCTGTCCGGCCCTTCGGCGACCGACTCAACAAAACGGGTGCTGACCCTGTCGCCCAAGGCCTTGGCCAGGGCCTGGCGCCCCAGGTCGTGCTGGTAAGTCCAGCCAGCCTGGCCGACCGGGCTGACATAGACGAAACAGGCTTGCAGCACGGCAGCCTGCGCCGGCCGAGCCACGACAAGCGCGGCGATCACACCCAAAAGCGCGGCTGAAGCGCCGCGCGGGAGGTTTTTTAGCATGGTGTTCCTCGACATGGCCCCTTGGAGGAAAAAACGCCGGTTTCGGGGGCACGAAACCAGCGTTGGCTGGAATTGTGTCAGACCGACCGAGTCGGCCCGCATCGCCCGGCATTGGCGTGGTGTGCGCTCCAGCCCGAACGCGTCAACATCCGCGCACCCCACACTCCCAATCCGCCAGGCCCTGGCAAGGTCCGGCCCGGCCTGTCGGCGCCTATCCGGCAGGCGGCGACGACGCAACGCTGACATCGAGCGGATCGGCGACGCCGGATCCGGGCGGCAGCAGACGAATTCGCGCCCCCGCCAGGCTCACCACCTGGCCGGCGCGCAGCTTGGCGGTCTTGCGCAACTCGTCGCGGCCATCGACCTGCACCCGGCCGTCGGCCACCATGGACTTGGCACCACCGCCGCTGGCGGCCAGGCCCGTGGCCTTGAGCAGGCGGTCCAGCGTGATGAATTCACCGCGCAACTCGAAAGGGATGATCTGCATGTTGGCTTGCCGGTCTGAAAACACCATTGTGATCGGCCGTAGCGCCATCGCAGCACCAAGCAGTGCAAGCGCTGACTGACAGCGGCCGATGTCGATGCGCCGGCGGCCACCATGGCAGACTGCGGCCCATGCCCGCGATCAAGCCCAACACCCCCCTGTGCCGGACCAGCCCGGCAGCCGAACGCAACAAAGGCGCCATCCTGGAGGCGCTGCAGCGCCTGCTGCCGGCCACCGGCAGGCTGCTGGAGATCGCCTCAGGCACGGGCCAGCACGCAGCGCACTGCGCGGCCGGCCTGCCGGGCTGGACCTGGCAGCCCAGCGACCCCGACCCGGCTGCGATGTCGTCGATCACCGCCTGGGCCATGCATCACCCGACGCCGGGCCTGCGCTCACCCTGGCAGTTCGACGTGCTGACCGAGCCCTGGGCGCTGCCCCAGGGTCAAGGCTTCGACGCGGTCTTCTGCGCCAACATGCTGCACATCGCGCCCTGGGACTGCTGCAGCGCTTTGATGCGAGGCGCGGCGAGCGTGCTCGCGCCAGGCGGACTGCTGATCCTCTACGGTCCGTACCGGGTCGAGGGCGAGCCCACCGCCGCGGGCAACCTGAGCTTCGACGCCGACCTGCGCGCCCGCAACCCGCAATGGGGCCTCAGATGGCTGCACGAGGTGTCGGCCCAGGCACGCACTGCCGGCCTGCTCATCGGCCAGCGGCTGGCGATGCCCGCGAACAACCAGTTGCTGGTGTTTGCCCATGCCGGTCAGCACGCCTGAGCTCGGTTGCGGCGCTGCGCAGGTCGGTCATCGGCTGCTCCTGCAGCCCACCGGATGGCAGGTGGAGGTGCCAAAGGGCATGACCTTGCTGCAGGCCGCGCTCGCCGCAGGCGTGCGCCTGCCCAGTTCCTGCCGCAACGGCAGTTGCCGGGCTTGCATCGCACGCCTGGTCAGCGGCGACATCGGCTATCTCATCGACTGGCCTGGCCTCATGGCCGAGGAAAAGGCCGCCGGCTGGATCCTGCCCTGTGTGGCCTGTGCTCTCAGCGACCTGGTGATCGAAGCGCCGAACGCGACCCGGCTGATGGGTTGATGGGTTGATGGGCTGATGGGCTGAGGCTCAGCGGCCAGCGCCCAAGCCGGCCTGCAACACCTGGTGCAGCGCCAGGTACTCCAGCGTGAGCTTGTGCTGTGCATCCAGATGCACCATCGGCAAGGCCTGCTCGTGCGACTCCTTGATCCTCACGCTTGCGCTGAGACAGGGCTGGAGCACAGGCAAGCCCTCGGCGATCAGTTCCTGGACCAAGCGCTGCGGCAATTTGGCGCGCGGCTGAAACTGGTTGACGACGATGCCGGTGACCTGGAGGTCCGGGTTGTGGTCGGCCTGGATCTCCTGCACGCTGTCGAGCAAGGCGTACAGCGCGCGGCGCGAGAAATCATCGCAATCGAAAGGGATCAGGCAGCCCTGGGCAGCGATCAAGGCCGAGCGGCTGTAGAAGTTCAGCGCTGGCGGGGTGTCGATGTAGACGCGGTCGTAAGCCGCCAGCGCAGCCAGCGCATCGCGCAGCTTGTAGAGCTTGTAGCGCGACTCCAGCTTGCCGTGCAGTTCTTCGAGCCTGGCGCTGGAAGGCAGCAGTTGTAAGTTTTCGAAAGGCGTGTCGGTGATGAACTCTTCAAGGCCCCGGGTTCGTAGCGTGAACGTCAGGGTCTGGTCAAAGAACTCGGCCGCGGTCTCGCGGGCTTCGTCGGCCCCGTCGCCCAGCAAGTAGCGGGTGGCGTTGCCCTGCGGGTCGAGATCGATCACCAGGGTGCTCAGACCCTGCGATGCGCTGATCGCGGCGAGATTGCAGGCAATGGTCGATTTCCCCACCCCGCCTTTTTGATTGAACACAACATAGCGCACGGGCAAAGCCTCCGATGGTCTGGCTCAAGCGTCCGGAATTCAGTCATTGTGCACTGCAGCATCGGCGAAAAAACCTGAGCAAGCGCGAAATACCAACCCGGTCGGCCTACAACTCGTCACAACGCCGTCATTCGCCGCGTTCACAATACGGTTGTCTTGGCAAGAACCGACCGCATCAATGGGCGGACCCACGGAACCCGTCACCACTGCCAACACAACCGGTCTGGGCTAACGCCCGGTCCGTCAGCAAGGGCCACCTCGGTGGCCCTTGGCTTTTTCGAAGCCTGGTAGCCGAACGGCGCTGCGCCGGCCAACCCAGCCAGCGAGGCCTTGTCTTGTTGTCGCGACCCCATGCGCGCAGGACATCGACACTCCAACATCAGTTCACTGGCAGCGGATGCCTTATGCTCCAACCCAGTTTCGACGCGCGACCGGCGCGCGCCAGCCATCTAAAGGAGTACCGCCTTGGCGACCCCGAATTACTCGTACGAGAAACGTCAGCGCGAACTGGCCAAGAAACGCAAGAACGAAGAAAAGCTGCAGAAAAAGAAGCAAGGTCCCGGAGGCGACGACGGCGTTCAAGACCAGGAGCCCACGGCGCCCGCAGAGCCCGGCGCTACGGCACCCCCACCGGCAGCTTGAAGCCCACCGGCCTTGCACCCGCAGGGCCAGTGGGACGAAAAAAAACCGCGCCCTTCGCAGGCGCGGTTTTTTTTGGGTCACGGGGCGGATATACCGC
>CALQBT020000291.1 GCA_943328885.2 Bordetella parapertussis
TGCGCAATAGCCTGCCGCCCGACATGGAGTTGCGGCTGATCTACGCCAACAGCGATTGGGTCAAGCAGTCGCTGACCGGCCTGAAGCGAACGCTGGTCGAAGGCGCGCTGCTGACGGTGTTGATCGTCTTCCTGTTCCTGCATTCCTGGCGCTCGACCATCATCACTGGCCTGACGCTGCCGATCGCAGTGATCTCGAGCTTTATTGCGATCTATGCCTTTGGCTTCACGCTGAATTTCATGACGATGATGGCGCTCTCGCTGTGCATAGGCTTGCTGATCGACGACGCGATCGTGGTGCGCGAGAACATCGTTCGCCATGTCGGCATGGGCAAGAACCACCACCAGGCTGCGTTAGAGGGCACGCAGGAGATTGGCCTGGCGGTGATGGCGACCACTTTTGCACTGTGCGCGGTGTTTGTGCCAGTGGCCTTCATGGGCGGGATCATCGGTAAGTTCTTCTACCCCTTCGGTGTCACGGTGGCGGTGGCGGTGCTGGTCAGCCTGTTCGTCAGCTTCACGCTCGACCCGATGCTGTCGTCGGTCTGGCATGACCCGCCAGCGCTGCGCATGAAACACCTGCCCGTGATCGGCGCGATGATCCGCGCGACCGACCGCGGCCTGGACCTGCTGCACCGGGTGTACGAACAGTTGATTCGCTGGGCCTTCTCGGCGCGTCGCTGGCGATTGCCACTGCCGGCCTGGGGTCGCGGTTTTGGACCCGATGCCAGGCGCGACAAGGCCAGCCGGCGCCAATGGCGTCGCGCCACGATCACGCCGCGCGGCGTGGTGCTGAGCGTGGGTCTGGCAAGCTTCGCTGGAGCGATCGCACTCGCGCCGCTGGTCGGTACCGAGTTCATCCCCGAGGTCGACCAGGGCTTCACTCAACTCGCGCTGCGCATGCCCGAGGGTTCCAGCCTGGAACGCAGCGACGCCAAGGTGGCGCAGGTCGAGGCCATCGTGCTGGCGCTGCCCGAGGTCGCCTCGGTGTCGACTTTTGTTGGCGGCGCGGGCCAGCGCAACCAAGCCTGGCTCAACATCTCGCTCAAAGACCGCAAGGACCGCAACCGAAGCCAGAAGCAGGTCGAAGCCGCCATCCGCAGCCAGGTCGCGACCATCCCCGGCACCGACGCAGCGCTGGGCTTCAACCGACCGATCTATGTCGCGATCCTCGGGCCCGAAGCCGAGGGTCTGGCTCGTGTGGCCACCGAGTTCGCCGACAAGGTCAGGAAGATCCCCGGCACGGTCGACGTCGAGTTGTCGGTGCGACCTGGACTGCCGGCTTACGCGGTGCGCCTGAAGCCCGCCGCGGTGCGCGAACTCGGCCTGACTGCGCCTGCGCTTGCCGCCAGCCTGCGCGCCTATGTCAACGGCGAGGTCGCGACCTACTGGACCACGCCTGACGGCGATCAGGTCGAAGTCGTGCTGCGTCTGAACCAGGCCCAACGTGAGCGCATCGATCAGATGCGCAAGCTGCCGGTGGCATTCTCCAAGGAAGGCACACCGATCACGCTCGACAGCGTGGCGACGATCACGCCGGTGTACAACCCCGAGATCCTCAGACGCCAGAACCTGCAGCGCCGTGAGGCGGTATTCGCTGGCGTCAGCGGACGCTCGGCCGGTGAGGTGGGCGACGATGTGCAGAAGTTGGTCAAGACGACGGTGCTGCCGCCGGGCTACAGCTTCGACATCGGCGGCCAGACCAAGGACCAGCAGGAGGCGTTCGAGGCGATGATGGGCGCGATGGGGCTGGCGGTGATCTTCATCTACATCGTGCTGGCCAGCCAGTTCGGCAGCTTCTTGCAACCGATCGCGATCATGGCCAGCCTGCCGCTGGCGCTGATCGGGGTGATGATCGCGCTGCTGGTCTCGCGCAGCACGCTCAACGTGTTCTCGATGATCGGGCTGGTGATGCTGATGGGCCTGGTGACCAAGAACGCGATCCTGCTGGTCGACTTTGCCAACCAGGCACGCAAAGCCGGCGCGACGGTCGTCGAAGCCTTGCTGGAGGCCGGCCTGACGCGGATGCGGCCGATCATGATGACGACCGCCGCGATGGTCTTCGGTATGTTGCCGCTGGCGCTCGCGCTGGACGAGGGCGGCGAGATGCAGGCGCCGATGGGGCGCGCCATCATCGGCGGCGTGATCACCAGCACCTTGCTCACGCTGGTGGTGGTGCCGGTGATCTACAGCTACCTGGTGCGGGATCGTCGGCCGCTGGCGGTGCCGATCACTGTGGTGGCGGGCGAACTCGATGTCGACGGCCGGTCCTGAGCGCTTGACGGCGCCAGATGGGGTGTCGAGGACGATCATCGTGCAGAAGCTCCACGCGCCACGATGGCGCGACGGATGTCCGCGATGGACGCGACTTCTTCAGCCTGCCGAACATGGCTTTCAGCGCAGTGACAGACCGGTTCACGGCGATGAACAGGAACTGCCCGCCTTCGATCTGAACGAAATCTAGGCGATCATCTGTGCCCCGGGGGCGCCCGTCCCACTGACGACACCCGCCGTCTGCAAAGCACCTGACATGACCATGAAGCCAGTGCCGCGGCATCGAGTTGTCAGCCGGCCCAACGCTGTACCATCCGCCGATGCCACCGTCCGCTACCGATGCCGCTCGTAGCGCCCGCTGGACCATCCTGGCCTTGCTGTTTGTCTGTCGCGCGAGCCTGGGGTTTCAGTTTCAGTCACTGGGCTCAGTCGCAGATCCATTGGTGGCGCAGTTCGGCTTCGGTTATGCGGAGGTCGGCACGCTGATCGGGCTGTTTATGCTGCCAGGGCTGTTGCTGTCGATCCCCGCGGGCTGGGCCGGCAGGCATGCCAGTGACCGTCAGTTGGTGAGCATTGGCCTGGTCCTGATGGCACTGGGCGGCGGTGTCGCAGCGTTGGCGCAAGGCTTTGGCATGCTGTCGGTGGGACGAATGGTCAGTGGGGCGGGCTTTGTTTTTTCAACCCTCTACTTCACCAAGATGGTGGTCGACTGGTTTGCCGGCCTGGAGCTCGCGACCGCGCTGGGCATCCTGGTGATGAGCTGGCCCTTCGGCATTGCAGCCGGTCAGATCGGCCATGCCTGGATCGCAGACAAATTTGACTGGCGCGCTGTTTTCGTCGTGACTTCGGTGTGCTGCGGCGCTGCAGCAGCGGCGCTTGCGCTGGCCAAGCTGTCGCCGCCTGGCGCGGCAGCGGCGCCCGCCCCGGCGACCAAGGGGCTGCCGCGCGACGAACTGCTGATGACGCTGCTGGCTTCGGCGACATGGGGTTTGTTCAACGCGGGCTACGTGGTGTATTTGAGCTTCGCGCCCAAGGTGCTGGTGGCCGGCGGCTTCAGCGCCACGCAGGCCGCGTTGGTGACCAGCATTGCCAGCTGGGTGATGGTCCTCTCGGTCACCATGGTGGGCCGCCTGGCAGACCGCACGGGTCGCCACGCCACGGTCTTGTGTGTTTGCCTGGCCATTGGCATCGTGTCGCTGCTGCTGCTGCAACACAGCGATTGGGCCATCGCGTTGAGCCTGGTCTTCGGACTGTTTGGCGCCGCGCCGGCCGGCATCTTGATGTCGCTCACAGCCCAATCGATGGCGCCTGAGCGGCGCGCATTCGGTATGGGCGTGTTTTTCACTTTCTTCTTCGTCATCTTGACCGCAGCGCCACCGGTGGCCGGCTGCTTGTTCGACCGCACGGGCGATCCGTTCACGGCGATCTTGTTTGCAGCGGGACTTTTCGCCGCCACCGGGCTGGGGTTTGTCGCGTTCGCGCCGCTGAAACGGCGGCTGGACCGAGGCACGGCTCGCGCAGAGATGGCGTGTGCGGCCTGAGCGCCGTCCAAGCCTAGGGCAAGCACCCAGGCGCTGCAGAGTAAGCGTCGGGGCGCAGCGCCTTGATGTCAGGCTGACCGGCGGGGTCACCTGAGACGCGCCCGGTCAAGCACTCAGGCTGTCGAACTCCCGCAGCACCTGCCCAGGCCGTTGTCCGAGCGACACCTTGCCCTGACCATCCACCATCTGCTGCCCGTTCACCCACACGCCATGCACGCCCAGCGCCGGGCGCACGATGCGGGTGGCGCCGGCTGGCAGGTCATTGGCGCGGTAAGCCGTGCCGCGACCGACTGTCGCAGGGTCGAACAGCAACAGGTCTGCCCAGTAGCCGGGCTGTAGCAGGCCGCGCTCCTTCAGGCCGAAGATGGCCGCGGGTTGCGACGTCAACTTGCGCACGGCCTCGGCCAGCGTGAACGTGCGCAGCTCGCGCGTCCACTTGCCCAGCAGGTGCAGGCCGAACCCGGCGTCGCAGAAGAAGCTCAA
>CALQBT020000292.1 GCA_943328885.2 Bordetella parapertussis
AGCGCTGAACCTCGCGCTGGCGAGCAGTGGCGACGTGAAAGAAGGCTTCGCAGCCTTTCGTGAAAAGCGCTTGCCGAATTTTCCAGGCTCGGCGAGCAAGGACCTGCCCAGCCCCTTCCCCTGGTGGTAGGTCGAAGACAGCCAACACGGCGAGCAGCGCATGACGCCTGAACCCATCGAGGTCCAAGCAAGACACCGCCTGGACGAAGCGTCTCTCGATCGATTTCTCGCGGCGCATCTCCCCGAGTACGCGGGGGGCTTGCGACTGCGGCAATTCTCCGGGGGGTTCTCCAACATCACCTACGCGCTCGATGCCACCGACCGCGACGGCCAAGCGCGATCGTATGTGCTGCGCAAGCCGCCCGCCGGTCCGCTGCTGGCCTCGGCACACCGCATCGACCGCGAATTCCGCGTGCTGCGGGCGCTCGCCAGCAGCGACGTGCCGGTGCCGGTTGCGCGCGTGCTGTGCGAGGATCCGCAGGTGCTGGGGCAGAGCTTCTACATCATGGACCATGTGCATGGCAGGCTGTTCTCAGACCCCACGCTTCCGGGCTGTAGCACGATCGAGCGCGCCGCGATCTACGAAGCGATGAATGAGGTGTTGGCCAGACTGCACCGGGTGGACTACCAGGCGGCGCAGTTGGGCGACTATGGCAAGCCAGGCGATTTCCTGGGGCGCCAGATCAGCCTGTGGACCCGGCAGTACCAGGCAGCGCAGACCGAGCGGCTGCCCGAAATGGAGCTGCTGGGCGCCTGGCTGGCAACGCATGTGCCCGCCGGCCAGGCCACCAGCATCGTCCATGGCGACTTCCGTTTGAACAATATCCTGATCCACCCGACCCAGCCGCGCGTGGCCGCGGTGCTGGACTGGGAGCTCAGCACGCTGGGCGACCCCTTGTGTGACCTGGCCTACAACTGCATGGCCTACCACCTGCCAGAACTCCCAGTCGGCTTCGCAGGCGCCGACCACCTTGCGCTGGGCATCCCGTCTCAGCAAGCCTACATCGACGCCTATTGCCGGCGCGCCGGTATCGAGTCGGTGCCACACCTGCCCTTCTACCTGGGGCTGCAACTGTTCAAGAGCGCCGCGATCCTGCAAGGCGTCTACCAGCGTGCGCTGACGGGCGCCGCGCCGCAGCACGCCTTGGACAAATTGGCGCAGGTGCGAAGTCGCGCCGCACTGGGCTTGCGCCTGGTCGCGCCATGAACCGGCCAGGCCTCAGGCGATCGATGAGATACACGGTCATCGATCGGAAACCCCTTCGCCCTGAGATTGAGGAGCCATCATGCCAAGCAGCCGACCTGTTGCCACCGATTTGCTGAGCGTCGTCGAGGATTACCTCGATCACGATGTGTCGCCGCTGCTGCCGCCGCTGCAGCAGTTTCAACTCAAGATCGTGCGACGCCTGTTGCAGACCGTGCGTCGAGAACTCGAACTCGGCCCCGACGCCGATGCCTTGGAAACAGCACGCCTGAGTTCGCTGCTGAGTCTTGACGGCTCGCTGGCGGAACTCAATGCCGAACTGGCACGCGCGATTCGCGACGGCAAGTTCAGCACCAGCGATCCTGCGCTGCTCAGCCATTTGCGCGAGACGATCGAAGATGCGCTGCGCATCAACAATCCGAAGTGGCTGCCCAAGGCAGACATGAACGCAGGCCATTGAACGCACGCGACCAAGACGCAGATCGATCCGGCAGACTCGTCGGATGCGACGATGCAGCGAGTCGCCTGCCTGCGTAGCATCGGCAGAGACGACGCCGGACCCTTACAAATCGTTGAACTGGCCAGGCGCCAAGAAACACGCAGGAGTTGGTAGATGGAATTCGACATTCCCGCGGACATCGCACACAAGATCACCGAGATCGATGCGTTCATCGAGCGCGAACTCGTGCCGCTGGAGCAAGCTCACCCAGAGTTCTTCGACTATCGACGCGAGTACGCGCGAACCGACTGGGAGGGTGGAGGTCAGCCCTGCGAGGCGTTCGAGGAACTTGTGCGAGAAATGAAACGAAGAGCCGACCGTGCCGGTTTTCTCCGTCTCGGACTGCCCAAGGAGGTCGGTGGCGCCGAAGCCTCCAATCTGGCGGTCGTCATCATCCGAGAGCACCTGTCGGCGCGCGGGCTTGGCCTGCATGGCAATCTGCCCGACGAATCATCCGTCGTGCCGAGCATGCCGATGGTGCACATCGTTCACGCCTTCGGCTCGCCGGCGCAGAAAGCGCAGTACTTGCAGGGGCTGGTCAATGGCGAGCACTACATCGCGTTCGCGCTGACCGAGCCCGATCACGGCAGCGACGCCACCTGGCTGGAGAGTACCGCTGTGCGAGACGGCGACCACTGGATCATCAACGGCGTGAAGCGATTCAACAGCGGCGTTCACAAGGCCACAGCAGACTTGGTCTTCGCCCGCACCTCCGGCAAATCAGGCGATGCACAGGGCATCACTGCCTTCATCGTGCCGATGAACACGCCTGGCGTGGCGATCGAGTATTACCACTGGACCTTCAACATGCCGAGCGATCACGCCGAGGTCAGCTTGACCAACGTGCGGGTGCCCGACTCATGCATCCTCAACCACGAAGGTCAAGGCCTTGTGCTGGCTCAGCACTTTGTCCACCAAAACCGCATCCGCCAAGCGGCCCAGAGCGTGGGTGTCGCACGCTACTGTGTGGCCGAGTCGGTGAGCTATGCGCTCGAGCGCAAGAGCTTCGGCAAGCCTCTGGCAGGACACCAGGCGATCCAGTTCCCGCTGGCCGAGTTGCATGCCGAGTGTGAGGTCCTGCGCAATTACGTGTTCAAGGTTGCGCAAGAGCTCGATCGACGTCCGCATGCAAGCGTCAGTGACCAGGTCGCGATCGCCAACTTTCGCGCCAACCGACTGGCCTGCAATGCGGCCGATCTGGCGATGCAGGTGCATGGCGGTATCGGCTACACCCGAAGCAAACCGTTCGAACACCTGTACCGGCATCACCGCCGCTACCGCATCACCGAAGGGTCGGACGAGATGCAGATCCGCAAAGTCGCCGCCTACCTGTTCGGGTTCGCCGGCGAGCACAAGCGGCCCAAAGGCGATTCGGCATGAGTGTCAAGCCAGGGCCGCTGCACGGCATCAAGGTGCTGGACCTGGCTTCCGTGATCATGGGGCCGGTCGCCGCGCAGCACTTGGGCGACATGGGCGCCGATGTGATCAAGGTCGAATCGGCCGACGGTGACCTCACGCGCGCGATCGGTCCACGCCATTCGAGCGACATGGGTGCGGTATTCCTGACCTGCAACCGCAACAAGCGCAGCATCGTCCTCGACATGAAACAGGCCCAGGCGCGAGACGTGCTGTACCGCCTGGCCGCGGGCAGCGATGTCTTGATTCACTCGGTGCGCACCGCTGCTGCCCAGAAGATAGGCCTGAGCTACGACGCGCTGAGCCGCGTCAACCCGGCGCTCGTCTATTGCCATGTGAAAGGCTACTCGGATGAAGGCGCCTACGCCGGACAGCCTGCATTCGACGACATCATCCAGGCCGCCAGTGGCATGGCGATGCTGCAAACCGTCGTGGCCGGAGAACCTCGGTACTTTCCGTCATCGATCGTCGACAAGATCTGCGCCATGCACGCGGCCTATGCCGTGATGTTGGCGCTGTTTCACCGCGAGCGCACCGGCAGGGGCCAGGAGATCGAGTTGCCGATGTTCGAAACCCTCACCGCGTTCAATTTCACCGAGCACCTGTGGGGCGCGGCATTCGAGCCGCCGCTCGGGCCGATGGGCTACCAGAGTGTTCGCAAAGGTGTGCGCAAGCCCTACCCAACGAAAGACGGCTACTTGGCATTCCTGCCGTATTCGGACCTTCACTGGCACAAGTTCTTTCGACTGATCGGTCGCCCCGAACTCATAGAGGATCCGAGGTTCAAGACTTTCGACGCCAGAATGATTGCCTACGAAGAGGTCTTCGATCTCGTCAAGGACAGCTTGCGCGAGCGAACCACCGCCGAATGGGTAGCGCTCTTTGGCGATCAGGACATCCCGATGTCGGCGGTCAACGAACTCGAGGATTTGCTCGAGCACCCTCACCTGCGCAGCGTGGACTTCTGGAAGACGATGCCGCATCCCACCGAAGGTCTGTTGCGCATGAGCGCCAACCCTATTGGCTTGAGCGATTCGCCGGCTGCCATCCGTCGACTCGCCCCGCACCTGGGCGAGCACACCCGCGAAGTGCTGCGGGAGTTCGACTTTGCCGATGACGAAGTCGATCGCCTGATCCAGCAAGGTTGCGCCCAGCAATATCGGGCAGCAAGGCAATAA
>CALQBT020000293.1 GCA_943328885.2 Bordetella parapertussis
GCCTCGGTAATTGGCCAGCACGTCGTCGTCCCAATCCTGCATCGCCGCTTTCTCGGCGCTGTTGATGCGGCCGATGTAGCCGATCAGGTGGCTGCCCACCTCGCCGGCCGGGTAGTTGCGGAACAACCGCGCTCGCACATCCACGCCCGGGAAACGGAAGCGCTGCGCCATGAAGCGCGCAACCTCCTCGTCGCTGAGCTTGGTGCGGATCGGCAGCGACTCGAAGCTCTTGCTCTCCTCCTGCAGTCGCTTGAAGCGGCGGCGATCGCGCGGCGTGATCTCCACCACCTTGTTCAAGCTGTCGATCACCGCGTCGAGCTCACCGACCACCCTGGCCGGCGTGAGCTCGAGCGTGTACGCCGAGTAGTTGGTCGCCAGCACCACGCCATTGCGGTCGATGATCAAGCCGCGATTGGGCAGCACAGGCACCACCGCGACCCGGTTGGCCTCGGCCTGCAGCGCGAGCTCCTCATGACGGAAGACCTGCAGCCAGACCAGCCTGGCGCCGAGCAGGCTGAAGCAGACCAGCACGAACAAGGCGGCAGCGATCAACCGGGTGTTGAACCGGTCGAGCTCGCGTTTGAGGTTCTTCAGCTCCGTCATGCCGAAGGCCTAGAGCGGCCGGTTCTGGTCTGGGTTGGGTGCCCGGCGCTGCGGCGCGAGCAGCAATTTGACCACTGGTGGCCACAACAAGGCCTCCAGAAAAGGTGCGCCGAGCAGCCACCAACCGGGAAACATACCACCGGCAAACAGGCGCGCCAACAACGCGGCCGCATGCGCGGCAGCAAAAATCGGCAGCACATGCAGCGCCTGCGCAGCCAGCGAGAACCACAGCACGCGCCGGCGCACGGTGACCGCCAGAAAGCTGAGCAAAGTGTAGGCCAGTGCGTGCTGACCCAGGACGGCCCCCTGGTGCACATCCATCACCAGACCGAATGCAAAAGCCAGGCCCACGCTGACACGTCTGGGCTGATGAACATTCCAGAACACCAGCACCAGCGCCAGCAGGTCTGGCGCTGCCGGGTGCCGGCCCAGCGGCAGCATCTCGAGCAACATCGCGACGAACAGCGTCAGGGCGATGAAAAACGGGTTGACCGGCAGAAGCAGCTGGTCGGAGCCACGCGGCATGATCATCGCGGCAAGCCTTCAGCTGTGCGGCCGGGCCGGCCCGGCGCGCTCGCCTTGGCCGCGGCGCGCGCAGCGGCCTTGTCGAGAACAGGCGACTCGGGCCGGGCCGGCATCTGCACACTCAAGGGGTCGAGCACCAGCAGATGCCGCACGCCGTCCATGCCGGCCATCGGCGTGAGCAGGATACGGGCAAAACCGGCGTCTGAGCGGCGATCCACCCGGGACACCGTGGCCACCGGCAGGCCTGGCGGGTAAACGCCGTCCACGCCGCTGGTGCTCAGCTTGTCGCCGACCTGGACATCGGCATTGCCGGCCATGAAGCGCAGTTCCATCGCGCTGCCGCCCTCGGCACCGCCGAAGGCCGCACCACGCTGCCGACTGCGGGTGTTGAGCACCGGAATCGCCGCGTCCCGATCGGTCAGCAAGGTGACGACCGCGCTCAAGGGATAGACCTCGGTGACCTGGCCCAGCACCCCGGCCTCATTGATCACGGGCGCGCCGGCCAACACGCCATGGCTGGCGCCGCGGTTGATGAACAGCTTGCGCGAGTAAGGGTCTCCAGCCTCGTAGAGCATTTCGGCGACCCGGGCACGCACCGTCAGCGCGGGTTGCAGGTCGAGCAGCGCGCGCAGGCGGTTGTTCTCGGTCATCAGCTGCTCCGTGCGCGCCGCGCGCTCGGACTGGCGCGCGAGCTGGGCGCGGGCGGCGGCCTCGGCGGTCTGCGCCTGCTTGATGCCCTGCAGATAGCTCAGCCCATGGGTCACCAGATCGACTGGCATCTGCGAGACCTGCTGCACGGGCATCAACGCCGTGGCAAGCGCGGCGCGCAGCGGCTGGGTGATGTGCCAGCGGCTGTCGCCAGCCATCAGAAACACGGCCAACGCGGAGAGCAACATCAGCTTGGTCAGCGCCGTCGGGCCTTGGCGGAAAAAGGCCGGCGGACTGCGGTCTATGGATCCCTGCGTCATGATCAGCCGGACAAGGACCAAACTAGGACGCGAAGGTCGGTGACCCGAGGAGCAGTCTGCACTTGGCGCGTCCGGGCTGGCTGATGGCGCCTGGGCACCAGACTCACTCCGACGTGAAGATCGACCCCAGCCGCTCCATGCGCTCGAGCGCCATGCCACAGCCCCGCACCACGCAGGTCAGCGGGTCTTCGGCCACCCACACCGGCAAGCCGGTTTCTTCGGCCAGCAAGCGGTCGAGGTCGCGCAGCAGTGCGCCGCCGCCGGTCAGCATCATGCCGCGTTCGGCGATGTCGGCACCGAGCTCGGGCGGGGTCTGCTCGAGCGCGTTCTTCACGGCCGAGACGATCTGGTTGAGCGGATCTGTCAGGGCTTCGAGAATCTCGTTGGACGAAATCGTGAAGCTGCGCGGCACGCCTTCGGAGAGATTTCGGCCCTTGACCTCGATCTCCTTGACCTCGCTGCCTGGGAAGGCCGAGCCAATGCTTTTCTTGATCAGTTCGGCGGTGGGCTCACCGATCAACATGCCGTAGTTGCGGCGGATGTAGTTGATGATGGCCTCGTCGAACTTATCGCCGCCAACCCGCACGCTGCCCTTGTAGACCATGCCGCCGAGCGAGATCACGCCGACTTCGGTGGTGCCGCCGCCGATATCGATGACCATCGAGCCCGAGGCTTCCGAGACCGGCAGCCCGGCGCCGATGGCCGCGGCCATCGGCTCTTCGATCAGGAACACGTCGCTGGCACCGGCGCCCAACGCCGATTCGCGGATCGCCCGGCGCTCGACCTGGGTTGAGCCGCAGGGCACGCAGATGATGATGCGCGGGCTGGGCCGCAGCAGCGAGCGCGGGTGGACCATCTTGATGAACTGCTTGAGCATCTGCTCGGTGACGGTGAAGTCGGCGATCACACCGTCCTTCATCGGCCGGATCGCCTCGATATTGCCAGGGACCTTGCCCAGCATGGCCTTGGCTTCCTTGCCAACGGCCTGGATGGTCTTCTTGCCCTGGGGGCCGCCCTCGTGGCGGATCGAGACCACCGACGGTTCATCGAGCACGATGCCTTTGCCACGCACATAGATCAGCGTGTTGGCGGTGCCCAGGTCTATGGCCAGGTCGGTAGAAAAGTAGCTGCGCAGGAAACCGTACATGGGACTGTCAGGCGGTCAAGACAATCGGCATGGATTGGCTGCTCATCGGATGCAGCCGCGAAACATGACGCTCGTCGTTGGTATAGGGCGGGCCCGCTGGCGCATCGACGCCGGTGCAGCGGGCAACATGTGAAAAGGGCGAGGGTAAGCCGGGTGGAGAAGGCTGACGCCAACAATGCTCGCGCAAAGGCTGACGGATAACCATAGATAATAACCCATCAACCTGACGTGTCTACGGCAGGAAACATGCTTCTGGACCCACCCCGACCATGGCCTTGACCCCGCAAGACGTCAGCCGCATCGCGCAGCTGGCAAGGCTCGAACTCTCGCCCGATGAAGCGCCCGACATGCTGGCCAAGCTCAACGGGTTCTTCAGGATCGTCGAGCAAATGGGCGCCGTCGACACCAGCGGTGTCGAGCCGCTCTACACCCCGCTGTCGGCGGTGCAGTCGGTGAGCTTGCGGCTGCGCGACGACAAGGTCACCGAATTCAACCAACGCGACGCCAACCAGCGCAGCGCGCCATTGGTCGAGGACGGGCTGTTCCTGGTGCCCAAGGTGATCGAATGAGCTTGCATCAGATGGGCGTGGCCGAACTGGCCCGCGCGTTGGCCGACAAATCGGTCTCGAGCGAAGAGATCACTCGGCACCTGCTGGACCGTATCGAGGCCCACCGCTCGCTCGGCGCCTTCTTGCAGGTCGACGCCGAGGGCGGGCTCGCCGCGGCGCGCGCGGCCGACGTCCGCCGTGCAGCCGGCGACCCAGCGCCGCTGCTGGGCATCCCGATCGCGCACAAGGACATCTTCGCCACCGTCGCGCATGTCACGACTGCCGGCTCGAAGATGCTCGCAGGCTACCGGAGCCCCTTCGATGCCACCGTGGTGGCGCGGCTGGGCGACGGCGAGCCGGGCGGCCGGCCTGGCGCCGGCGCGATCAGCCTGGGCAAGCTCAACTGCGATGAGTTCGCGATGGGCTCGGCCAACGAGAACTCGGCTTTTGGTGCGGTGCACAACCCTTGGGACATCGGCCGCGTCCC
>CALQBT020000294.1 GCA_943328885.2 Bordetella parapertussis
CAGTGGCTTCCCCGCGATCATCCACGCCCAGTCCGACAAGATCCGCATCGGCCACCTGACCCCTCAGACCGGCTTCCTGGGCACGGTCGGCGAGTACGCGGTGCTCGGCATCAAGATGGTCGTCGAGGAGAGTAGATTCTCAGCCACCTGGGGCTGGATCCGCAGCCCCCGCGCAAGAGTCGGGCGCGCGAGGTGGGGCAAGACTTCGCCACCTGAGCCGCGCCGGCCGTCTCAGCAATATCACCACAGGCTACACCGCCAAACCGCGGCCGGGGTCGCACCGCGCGCCGTGGCGGCATGACGCTGTCGAGGTCATGTCCACCCTGGGGTCGAGGCCGAAAGTGCCGTTGGTGAACAGCCAAAGACCTGCCGACCCAGCGCAACGCGACGACAAGGGCCCCAAATTCAATCGCTTCAAGCCAACGCAGGCCCGCTTTGGGCCGCTCCCGCAGACCAGGCCGCGCCTCAGACCAAGCCCACCCATCTTGAGCCTTGCCGAGTACGTTTGAAATTGCTGTGTGCTATTCTCCGTCGTGCTATTTTTGATCAAAGATCAAAAACCGCTGTCCGCAGACCGACAACCCCAGGAGACGCCGAATGAAAACCCAGCAGCCCGCCAGTCCGACGCTTGTGTCGCCCGTCCGCCGCCAGATCATTACCACCG
The DNA here is from genome assembly GCA_943328885.2 of Bordetella parapertussis. Lineage (GTDB taxonomy): Bacteria > Pseudomonadota > Gammaproteobacteria > Burkholderiales > Burkholderiaceae_C > Pseudaquabacterium > Pseudaquabacterium parapertussis_A. Next base: position 665 of record CALQBT020000294.1, read on the forward strand.
GTGCGGCCGCCCTCGCCATCAGTGGCTTCCCCGCGATCATCCACGCCCAGTCCGACAAGATCCGCATCGGCCACCTGACCCCTCAGACCGGCTTCCTGGGCACGGTCGGCGAGTACGCGGTGCTCGGCATCAAGATGGCGGTCGAAGAGCTCAACAAGTCGGGCGGCCTGCTCGGGCGGGAGATCGAACTGCTCTCCGAGGACTCGATCAACCCAGCCACCGCCTCGAGCAAGGCACAACGCCAGCTCGAGCGCGATGGCGCGATCCTGTTGCTGGGCGAGATCTCGTCGGCGTCGTGCATGGCGATCGCGCAGGTCGCCGCCCGCAACCGCAAAGTCTTCGTGAACACTGGCGGCAACTCCGACGAAATCCGCGGTAAGAACTGCAGCCGGTACATGTTCCATACGGAAGCCGCCAACACGATGTACGTGAACGCGGTGGCCACCGCGCTCATGAGCAACAACATGGTCGCGGGCAAGCGCTGGTTCAGCCTGACCGCCGACTACGCCTTCGGCCATGATCTGCTGCGGGTCGGCAAGCGCTTTCTGACGGCCAACAAGGGCGATCTGGTCGAGAACGTGCTGGTCGCCACCGACGCCACCGACTTCAGCCCCTACCTGTTGAAGATCCGCCAGGCCAAACCCGATGTGGTGGTGTCGAACCTGGCCGGCCTGCAGGTCGCCAATTTCATCAAGCAGTACGCCGAGTTCGGGCTGCCGTATCCGCTGGTCGGCTTCGACATGGCCCCGGCCATGGCCTGGGCGGCGGGCGTCGAGAACTTCGCCGGCACCTGGCCGGTGCGCTGGCACCCGGATGTCGCCAGTCCCTCGGCCAAGGCCTTCGTCACCGCGTTCAGCGCGCGCCACGGCAAGCCCCCCGAGGACCAGGCCGCGGCCGAGTACTTCACGATGAAGCTGCTGGTGCAGTCGATGAACGAGATCAAGTCCACCGACTCGGAAAAGCTCATCGCCCACCTCGAGAAGGAACCGCAGTTCGACATTCTGAAGGGGCGCAAGGGCTACTACCGCTCCTGGGATCACCAGCTGATCCAGGAGATGTACACGATGACGCCCAAGGCCAAGGGACGCGCCACCAACAAGTGGGACTTCATGCAGCTCAGCGCCCCGCTGCCGGGCCCTTCGGCCAAGCTCGACATCCTCGCGCCCACCCGCGAGGAAAACGACTGCAAGATGGCCTGACCCGCCGGCCCGGGCGCGCGTCCGGGCCGCTCTCTGAAGGCGCCGCCGGCCCTCTCGACCGCGCGGCTCCCGCTCGCTTCCGGCGGGCACCCACGATTGCGCACCATGGCTGCCATCTTTCTGCTCGAGCAGGTGATCAACGGGCTGCTGGTCGGCGGGTACTACCTGCTGATCGCGCTCGGCCTGTCGATGATCTTCAGCCTGGGCGGCATCGTGAATCTCGCCCACGGCGCGTTCTATGCGCTGGGCGCCTATTTCGCGGTCGAGATCGCGAAAGTGGCCGGCTTCGGGGGCGCGCTGATCGCCTCGCCGATCCTGGTGGGCCTGCTCGGGATCGCCTTCGAGCGCTACCTGTTGCGCCGCTTCTACACCGCCGACCCGATCATCGGCCTGCTGCTCACCTTCGGGCTGTCGATGGTCGTCGAACAGCTGATCCGCATGGTCTGGGGCGCGGCTCCCTTGCCGGCGTCGATCCCGACCGCGCTGCGCGGCAACCTGGCGATCGGCGAATTCCTCTACTCGCGCTACCGGCTGATCATGCTGGGCGTGGTGATCGCCGCGCTGGGCGCGATCTGGCTGCTGCTCAACAAGACCGCGTTCGGTCAGGTGGTGCGCGCCGGCGTGCAAAAGCCCGACATGGTCGCGGCGCTGGGCATCCGGTTGCAGCCCTACATGACCGGCATCGTGGTGATCGGGGTAGGCCTGGCGGCGCTGGCCGGCGTGCTCTTCGCCCCGATCGCAGGTGTGCATCCGGCGATGGGCTCCGAGATCATGACCTCGGCCTTCGTGGTGGTGGTGATCGGCGGCCTGGGCAGCTTCTGGGGCGTGGTGCTGGCGGCGATGCTGGTGGGTGTGGTGCGAGGCGTCACCATCCACTTCTTTCCGCCGGCTGGCGAGGCCTCGATGTATGTGCTGATGATCCTGGTGCTGCTGGTCAGGCCGCGCGGCCTGCTGGGTGAGCGCATCGAGCGATTCGACTGAGGCCGTGATGATCAACCCGAGACACCGTCCGCTGCTGCAGGGCGCCATCGCCCTGCTGATCGCGCCCTTCTTGCTGCAGGCCATCGGCCTGACACTCACTTCATCGACCGATCTGGTCATCTATGCGATCGCGGCCATCGGCCTGAATCTGCTGGTGGGCTTCACCGGCCTGACCTCGTTCGGTCACGGCGCATGGTTCGGAATCGGCGCCTATGCGGCCGCCATCGCGCAGATCCATTGGTTCCCCGGCAGCTTCGTCGCGCCGTTCGCGTTCGCGATCGCCTTCGTGGCGCTGCTGTCGACCGCGTTCGGTTTCCTGATCCTGCGCCGACGCGGCGTCTACTTCTCGCTGCTCACGCTGGCGCTGTCGGCGCTGACCTTCACCGTGGCGTTTCGCTGGACCGCGCTGACCGGCGGCGAGTCAGGTCTGGGCGGCATCGTGCGCCCAGCGATCGGGCCGCTGAACCTGGACGATTCGGTGGTCTTCCTGGTGTTCGTGAGCGCGCTCGGGCTGGGTCTGCTGGCCGTGCTCAACCGGCTGATCCGTTCGCCGCTGGGACACACGCTGGTGGCCATCCGCGAGAACGAGCAGCGCGCCACTTTCCAGGGTTATCACACCGACCACTACAAGCTGTTCGCGTTCTGCGTGTCAGCGACCATCACCGGTCTGGCCGGCGCACTGCTGGCCTTCCACCACCGATTCACCTCGGCCGATCCGACCTCGGTGGTGTTCTCGGGCGAGCTGCTGGCGATGGTGGTGATCGGGGGCATGCGAAGCCTGATCGGCCCGGCGATCGGGGCGCTGTTCTACATCCTGTTTCGCGAGTACCTGTCGATCTGGACCTCGAACTGGCTGCTGTACTTCGGGCTGCTGTTCGTGGGCTTCATCCTGTTTTCGCCCGGCGGTCTGATCGGCGCCTGGACGCAGATCCGCCTGCGCCTGCGCCCGCCGCCCATCGAGGGCGCGGCGATGAGCAACCGACGCATCATCGAGGGCCTGCCCCTGCCCGAGTTCCTGCGTCCGGCGCGCGCCAGCGCCAGCGCCGATGAAACCGTGCTGGAGGTATCCGGCGTCGGTCGGCACTTCGGCGGGATCAAGGCGGTGGTCGATGCCAGCCTGAGCCTGAAGGCCGGCGAGATCCACGCGCTGATCGGCCCCAACGGTGCGGGCAAGACCACGGTCTTCAACCTGGTCTCGGGCCTGTTCGCGCCCAACCGCGGCAGCATCCGGCTGCACGGCCAGCCGATCGGTGGACGCTCGCCGGATGCCATTTGTCAGATGGGCCTGGCGCGCTCGTTCCAGATCACCAACCTGTTCAAGGGCCTGAGCATCGAGGAGAACCTGCGCCTGTCGCTGCAGGCGCGTCATCCCGGTCGCTTCGATTTCTGGCGCGATG
>CALQBT020000295.1 GCA_943328885.2 Bordetella parapertussis
CACGCGCAGACGATTGCCAACGAAGCGCTCGTCGGTGAGCAGGTCGGGGCGTCCGATCGCCGGGCAAAAGGCTTTCCAGAGCTTTTCGCTGCCCACCGCGATCGCCAGGTCGCGGGTCTTGGTGCGCAGCGTCTGGTAAGGCAGCAAAGCCTTGTAAGCCGTGCCCATCGGGGCCGGCATCTCGCGTTCGACACCGTAGGACGCGATCATGGTGTTGAGCAGCCCGAGTTGGCCTTCCATCATCGACATGTCGATGCGCTGGCCCTGGCCGGTCTTGTCCTTGACCCGCAGCGCCAGCATGATCCCGAAGGCCGCGTACATGCCGGCGGTCATGTCGGCGATCGAAGTGCCGCAGCGCACGCCGCTGCCGCCTTCCTCACCTGTGATGCTGATCATGCCGCTCTCGGCCTGCAGGATCAGGTCCATCGCGGCTCGCTCGCGGTAAGGGCCGTCCTGGCCAAAACCGGAAATCGATGCGTAGATGATGCCGGGGTTGCGTGCGCTGACCGCCTCGTAGCCCAGCCCGAGCTTTTCGAGCGCGCCGGGGCGGAAGTTCTCGAGCATCACGTCGGCCTTCTCGATGACCTTCAGGAACAGCTCCTTGCCTTCCGGGCTCTTGAGGTTGATCGACAGCCCGCGCTTGTTGCGGTGAAGCGAGACGAAATACGCCGACTCCGCCCCGCCGCCTTCGGTCGCGGCGCCCCAGGCGCGCGAGATGTCACCGCCGTCGGGCGACTCGAGCTTGTAGACCGTTGCGCCGTAATCGGCGAGCATGGTCGAGCAATGCGGGCCTGCCAGCGCATGCGACAGGTCAAGGACAACAACGTCTTCAAGGGGCATCTTCATGGGGTGTCTCGGCTCGCTAGGTTTGTTGGCATCGGGTGTCGGGATGGCTGGCCCCAAGCATAGCGGGCGCAGCCTGCCGCGACGCACGGGGATTGCCCGGATGGATTGGCCGTCGCCAACACGCTGCTCGGGTGTTGCAGGAAGGCACTCAACCAGGTCATGAGCAGCGCGGGTGGCCGCCGCCAACGCGCAGCGCCCGTCCTGTGTCATCATCGTCGACGGCTTCACCGATGACCACAGGCCTGCCATGAACCCCAGCTTCGAAGTATTGCCGCGCGACCTGTCGCCTTACCGGGCTAGCAACGTCGGTGTCGATTACGTTCACCGCTTCGACTCGGGCCGACCCGGGCCGCATCTGCTGGTCAACGCGCTGACCCACGGCAACGAGTTCTGTGGCATGGTCGCGGCCTGCCATCTGCTCGACCAAGGCGTCAAGCCGCTGATCGGCACGCTGACGGTCAGCTTCGCCAACGTCGAGGCCTATCAGAGCTTCGACGCGAGCCGGCCTTTCGACAGCCGGCAGTTGGTGCACAACCTCAACCGCATCTGGTCGGCCGAGCTGCTCGACGGCGCGCAGGACAGCCCCGAGCTGCGACGCGCCCGCGCGCTGCGACCGGTGGTGGCTGCGGCCGACCATGTGCTCGACCTCCATTCGACCAGCCAGCCGGTGCAGCCGTTCTGGGTCTACGCCAAGTCCGGTCGCAACGGCGCCACGGCGTTGGCCATCGGCCGGCCCGCGGTCCACCTGGTGATGCCGCAAGGCCTGGGATCGGGCACGCCGATGATCCAGCATGGCCGGCTGGGCGATCCTGAGGGCAGCGGCGTCGGGCTGGTGGCCGAATGCGGCCAGCATTTCCTGCGCGCCAGCGCCGAACTGGCCACCGAGGTGGCACTCGATTTCCTGGCTTTTTTCGGCCTGGTCGAGCGCGCTGCGTCAGTGCCCGCGCCGCAGCGGCGCTTCGAGTTGCTGCAGACCTGCATGGTGACGCACGCCGACTTTCGCTTCGCCCGGCCGGCGATCGGCTTCGAGACCTTCGCCAAGGGCGAACTGATCGCCAGCCAAGGCGCTGACGAGATCCGCGCACCTTGCGACGACTGCACGATCTTGATGCCCACCCGCGAGCCGATCATCGGCCGCGAGGCGGTCTACCTGTCGCGCGCGATGGCCTGAACTGGCCAAGCCGGTCTGCAGCGCCCAGTCTTTCAACCGTCGATTGCCCGTCACGCCCTCACCGCCATCGATAGAAATGCCATGGCCACAACCGTCGAGTTTCTGTTCGATTTCGGCAGCCCCAACGCCTACTTCTGCCACCAGGTGATCCCGGCCATTGAGGAGCGCAGCGGCGTGCTCTTCCGCTATGTGCCAACCCTGCTGGGCGGGCTGTTCAAGCTGGCGAACAACCGCTCGCCCGCCGAGGCCTTTGCCGGCATCCCGAACAAGCATGCCTACGAGCGGCTGGAGGTCGAACGCTTTGTGAAAAAGCACGGTTTGACCAGTTACCGCTTCAACCCGCATTTTCCCGTCAACACGCTCAAGATCATGCGCGGCGCGGTGGCGGCACAAGCGCTGGACTGCTTCGAGCGCTATGTCGATGAAGTGTACGCAGCGATGTGGGAGCAGCAGCGCGACATGTCCGACGAGGCACAGATCTTGGCCGTGCTCGAGGCGGCGGGGCTCGACGGCCCAGCCTTGTTGCTGAAGTCGCAAGACCCCGAGGTCAAGGCCGGACTGCTGGCCAACACCGAGCGAGTCCATGCGCGTGGCGCCTTCGGCTCGCCGACCTTCTTCGTCGGCGACGACATCTACTTCGGCAAGGACAGGCTGCGCGAGGTCGAGGAAGCGATCGCGCAAGCGACCAGGCGCTGAACGGGGCCGCAATGCGATTCAAAGCAAGCGATGCGGGGAGCTGAGCCCCGCGCTCGCGCTCGCTGTCAGTCCGCCAGGTGGACGATCATCTTGCCGGTGTTGGCGCCGCTGAACAGCCCGATGAAAGCCTGCGGCGCTTGCGCCAGGCCTTCGTAGCGAGTCTCACGGTACTTCACCTGGCCCGACTGCACCCAAGCGCTCATGTCGCGCATGAAGTCGGCGCGCAGGTCTTCGTGCCGGCTGACGATGAAGCCGCGAAGCGTCAGGCTCTGGCCGATCGCCAGCATCAGGTTGTTCGGCCCGGGCACGGGCGCGGTGGCGTTGTAGTTGGCAATCGCGCCGCACAGCGCCAGCCGCCCGTTGACCCGCATCGCACCGAGCGCTGCCTGCAGATGGTCGCCGCCGACGTTGTCGAAATAGACGTCCAGACCCTCGGGCGCGGCGCGGCGCAGCTGCCCCGGTAGGTCGCCGCCGTGGTAGTCGAAGACCTGGTCGAAGCCGATCGAACGGCAATAGTCGATCTTGTCGGCCGACCCGACACTGCCCACCACGGTGCAGCCGCGGATCTTGGCGATCTGGCCCACCAGGCTGCCGACAGCGCCTGCTGCGCCCGAGACGAACACCGTCTCGCCGGCCTTGAGCGCCGCGATGTGCAGCAGGCCGACATAAGCCGTCATGCCCGGCATGCCGAGCACGCCGAGGTAGGCCGAAGGCGGCGCCACCGGGTCGGCGATGCGCGTGACACCAGCACCGTCGCTGAGGTAAGCCTCGCGCCAGCCCAGGTTGCTGGTGACCAGATCGCCCGCCGCAAAGCCCGCATGCCGGCTCTCGAGCACCCTGCCGATCGCACCGCCCTGCATCACTTCGCCGAGTTGCCAGGGTGCCGAATACGACTTCACGTCGCGCATGCGCCCGCGCATGTAGGGATCGACGCTCATCGCCAGGTTCTGCACCAGCAACTGGCCCGCGCCAGGGCTTGCCAGCGTGACATCGGCGAGTTCGAAATCTTCAGCACTCGGGGTGCCGGTCGGGCGGTGCTTCAGGCGCAGTTCACGGGAATTCATGGTGGCAGCTCTCATTCGGAAAAAACAGGTGCAGAGGCGATGATGCCGAGCAGGGGCATGGGCAGCATCGGACCGATCGCCGCGGCGCGGCTTCAGGCGCGATGCCCCGCCGTGTCGCGATCGTACGCTCAGCCTAAGCCTTGCGTCGCGGCGACGCTGTCAATCAGCGGACAGCGCGCGCCCGGTCATCCAGTCGTCGGCCAGCAGCGTGCCAGAACCTCTGGCGGCCAGGGCAGCGATCGCTTGTCGCGGCGATCGAACCAGACGTGAACCGACCGGCCCCGCCCGGCAAGCCGCGGCGGGTCTGCGCCGCCGATGCCGAGATCCTCGACCGTGATCGCATGCTCCAGGCTGGAGCGCCCAACGCGGATGACCTCGATCCGGCACTCGACCGTGGCGGGCGGTTTCACCTCGCCGAGAAAGTCGTATTCGAGATGCGCCATCATCGCCCCTTCGACC